>JBAQGR010000106.1:0-1582 GCA_049287895.1 Desulfatitalea sp. | reverse complement strand
CATACCGGTACCGGTGGGAATATTCGGTTTCACGGGGCATAAGGAATCCTTCTTCGGAGACCTTCACGTGATGGGAAGAGACGGATTCATCTTTTACACGGAAAGTAAAAACGTCACAAGCACATGGTTTCCAGAAGACACGTCTGTACAGAGCAAGGTGGATACCTGGGATGGAACGATGGAGGCAATTAAATCGTAAGTGGCAGCTTAAACGCATCGACTGGCTGAAAGGCAAGGAGGACTGTTATGAAGAAAAGTTTGATAGGTTCAACTTTTGGATTCGTGGCAATAGTAGCATTTCTGCTCACTCTCTTTCCTCTAACTACATGGGCTCAAAGTACGAAGCTCAGACTTTCAGGTATTTGGCCACCGGTCCATCCCATTACCAAGCTGCTCGAACAATGGGGCAAAGATGTTGAAACGGCGACCAGTGGAAGGGTAACTGTAACCAGTTTTCCGAGCAATACACTGACGCCGCCAATGCAGGCTTACGACAATACTGCCAAAGGGGTTGTGGATGTCGCGGCTTGTCTGTTGGCATATGCTCCCGGCAGGCTTCCGCTTTCCGAAGTTCTGCAACAGCCGCTCGGATATAAAAACGCCTATCAGGCCACAAAATTGGCTAATGCTTATTATAACAAATTCAAACCCAAAGAATTCGACGATGTAAAGGTGATGTTTCTCCACGGTGCCGCTCCTGGCTTTGTAATGACAAAAAATAAGGTCTCCTCGATGGCTGAGATTAAAGGACTGCGGATCAGAGCCAATGCCGAGAACAAAGACATTGTTACGAATCTTGGGGCATCTCCAGTAACCATGACGGTCGCTGAAGTCTATGATGGTCTTTCGAGAGGCATAATCGATGGTACGCTATTCCCTATTGAAGCATTACAAGGCTTTAAAGTCGGGGAAGTCGTCAAAACTGTGCTTGAGAACTATGGCACATCCTATATGACCTCCATGTATGTCGTCATGAACAAAGATAAATGGAATGCTCTTGCTCCCGCTGATCAAGCCGCGATAGAAAAAATCAATGAAGAGTATATCGAAAAAGCAGGGAAGCTGTGGGTTGAATTGGACACGAAGGCAAAAGAATTCGCTATTCAGAAAGGGGTAACCTTTTTGAAGGTTTCCTCTGCTGAGGAAGCGGAAACAGCGCAAAAGATGAAGCCGATTTTAGATGCCTATGTGAGTATGACCAAGGCAAAGGGGTTGCCCGGCGAGGAGGTATTAAAATTCTGTCAAGACTTTTTACAGAAAGAAAAATAGTCTAAAAGATAGCCAATGAAGGCTGTTTTAACAGCCTTCATTGGCTTTTTCTTATGCGCTCCGCGATACTCGGAGGTACAAGATGCGGCGTTTTGTGGAAGGAGTTATTTCCGTCGATAAATGTCTATACGTGATTGCTGGTATCATATTGGCGGCGCTGGTGGTATTAACTTTTATTGATGTGGTTTCAAGAAATTGCGGACATCCGATTACCGGGTCAATGGAAATCATTCAGTATGGCGGCTCACTGGTATTTGCTTTTTCAATTCCGTTCGCAACATGGTTAAAGGCGCAGGTCATAGTAGATTTTATC
>JBAQGR010000105.1:0-2559 GCA_049287895.1 Desulfatitalea sp. | reverse complement strand
GGCTTTTGCTTGCTGTGATTCAATGAACTCTGCCACTCCGTTCCCGACCACACTCTCATACTTTGTGCCCCACTCACAGGGTTTTTCTGCCGTGATTATTTCGTGAAAAATATCAAATTCAAATCCGACACGATTATTTTGCTTGATGATTTCAATTTTTTTGCCGTCATTGGCTGAATGGAAATATAGATATTTACCATCATATCCAAAATTAAGTGGTAAAATATACGGCTGACCATTTTCACATAATGCGATACGACATACTTTGCATCGAGCGATAATTCCATCAATTGCATTTCGATCTGTTATTTCTTTGTCCTTCCTACGCATATTCCTTCCTCACAGCCAACGCAAAACTCACAGGCGCCGGCTGTTTGGCGTCCTGTGCAGTGCGATGTTCGCACTTTATTATTTCTCAGCTATCCTATGTTTCCAATAAGATGGTTCTCTGCTGCAGTGCATGACGGCGAGTATCAAAATGTAATGATCCTCGATTGTGTAGAGAATAGCGTATGGAAAGCGTTTTGTCAGGCAACGGCGCACATCTTCATCAATCTCACGGTATAGGAGTGGATTCTCAACTATTCCTTCAATCCCGCATTCTACTTCAGCATAAAATGCCGACGCCAGTGAAGGGTTTTTCTCGAAATAATAAAGTGCCGCCTGCTCGAATTCAGCGCGCGCAGCTGGATGGAATGAATAGGTCATTTGCAATCAAAAAGCTTTCGGACACTCTGCATCGCTTCGGCGCCTGGTATTGCTTGGACTCGACCGCTTCGCACTTCATCGCGGCGTTTTTTGGCCTCGGTCAGCCAAATCTCGCGAATTGATTCCTGATCGAGGCTCTCGACAATTTTTTCAGCCAGCAAAGCCCTTGCTTCGCCGGACAAAGCCATAGCCTTAATTGCTAATTCGTCCACAGATACGGTCATAATTCACACCTCTTTATTGATATTTCACTTAGTTTACAATAAGTTAGTTATATATGCAAGTCCTATCTCCTGATCATTCGACCTTTAAACTTACCAAAAATCAAAGAGTTAGCGCGCCATAGGTGTTGAAGGCTAAATTCGATTGCGAACGATGAACTGTGCGGCGCGGCTTTTTGCGTCCGCACCTGTGACTGGTTACGCGTTCTTCAATTGGGCGGTCCTAAGACTTTGTTGAAGAAGGATATGACCTCCTTTCGAAGCATCGGGTGCACTTCGGACCGTGGAGTGCCGATGTCGCTACATGCCTCCCGCGACGTCCGTTTGACCTCCTCTGGACATTCCATAAGGTAGACGTAATGACCTGCCTCAGGTAGCTCGACGAAGGTTGTGGTAGGCGACAGATACTCTCGGTACGCTTGCTCACGCCCATGCAGAATCTCGTCCCTTCCAGAGAAAACGACGAAGACTGGCACACTGATTGAGGTCATGGCGGACTTATTAAAGAGGATCGGAACGCCCGGTGCCATGATGAAGGCAGCTCGGATACGAGAGTCTTGAAGATGTGAAAAATCAAGGAACCTGCCCTGTTGCCAGGCGGAGAGTTCAGCAGCCTTCGGGGAGCAGAACTCTCCGGCAAACGCCCCCCGAATCGAGCTGCAAAATTCGGCAACCTTACCAACGTCTGGCTTGGCACCTGCCAGTACCAGTGCCGTGTAGCCACCTATGGAGTGGCCGATTACCCCCACCTTGGCAGGATCAATGTGAGCGGCCAAGCCTGGCTCCTTCAATGCTTGATCCAGCGCAAAGGAAACATCTTTGGGACGGTTCCAGAGATTTCTTAGTAGGTTGGCATCGCCGTCATCGCCTGCGCAGTTCTTCGGGTGTTGCACAGCCAAGACGATATAACCATGGGCAGCCAACTCCTCCGCCAGATAGAACTGGTTGAACCGCTGTCCTCCCGTCCCATGGGAGATCAGGATTACCGAATGCTTCCCCGGTGCGATCGCAGCTCCAGTCCGCGCATGCCCTTGGAACGGGCCATAGGCGACTGGGGTTGGCTGCTCATACGTCGGATACCACGAAGAGATCCGTATGGCACGGTCACGGGCAGAATCCATGCACTGGTACTCTCGGAATCCCTGATAATGAGTGGCATGCGCATCATCCGCAAACGCCGAAATGATGATGGGGTGGTTGATAGAAATCAGAACGATGAACAGCCAACGCATAGCGCCTCCAATTTCGTCATGTTCCTGTGCAGCGTAACGGCAGGGCTAAGTGGACCTTTGTTCGGCGCAATATTCCGGCCCTACTTCCGCTTAGCGATATGTTCCTCGAAATGCCTGATGGCTTCACTGTTAAACCAAAGCAGACTGACCCACCACCTTTTGTATTTAGTCGTGATGCGATATTCAGACGGACCGTGCCAGCGATCCGCCGGATACCCTAGGCTGCTCGACGTCTCTACCTTTATGATCTCCGAATATGGGATCTGGATCGGACCAAACCAGCCGTCATACCGAAATACCTGATCATCGAAAGACATCCTACGGGTGTACACCCTAATGCTCACCAGAGCGACAGCCGCAGAGAGAGCAGCTGCCGTAAAATACTCCCTGGTGGAGAT
>JBAQGR010000104.1:0-12193 GCA_049287895.1 Desulfatitalea sp. | reverse complement strand
ACCGTGATGTAGGCAATGACCGGCCCGGTCATGGGGCCCAGATGGGGCCGCAGCCAGAAGAAAATTTTGACGCTCACGGCCGCCACCAGGGCCACGCCGACCACGGCCCAAGGCGGCAGGGATCCATGGCCGAGAAAGCCGATGGCATAGCAGACATGGCCGGAGAGGAAGGCCAGCAGACCGGCCATAAAGAGCGGCCGTGCGTAAAAGATCAGAAAAACGTCGCCGATCCAGCTCAGGATCAACCCGGTCAGCACCCAATGGGCCAGCTCCGGCACGGGCCAGGCCGAGCGCCAGGCCACGACCACGAAGAGCGCCGAGAGCAGCGGCTTGGTGGCCAGCTTGCCGGGAATGCTCTCTTTCTTTTCGGCGTACAGCAGCAACACCAGCAGCAGCAGCACAACGGCCGGTAGTAAAATCAGCGTCGTCATGTGGGCTTGATCCTCCTTTTAGAATTCGATGCTTTTATAATATATGGTGCCTGACGGAAAATAAAGCACCGTTATCGTTACTTCAAATTTGGGCAAGAAACATAATAAAGAAATGTCATAATCAGGTATCGATCTAAACCAGTTCAGTTTGTTTGGTTTTTAACAAGGGATTATGACATTTTCAAAGCGCCGCCTTTATAATACAGTTTCAGGTCGCCGCTGACATTGAGGGTGCATTCTGGCTTGACAAACGTGACTTCTCGGATTTAAGTTTGCTTGTGTGCTAATTTTTTTCCTTGGTAGAATCGTAACTTATTCATCATTTTTTATTCGGAGGTAGACCATGGCGCTGAGGGTTTTGCTGGTGCTTGTTTGTACTTTCTTTTTCCTTGGCAGAACCCAGGCGAATGCCGAGGAGTATCCCTCAAAAGTGATTACCGTCGTTGTGCCATTCGCAGCAGGCGGTCCGAGCGATACGACGGCCCGGCTGCTTGCCCAGGCAATGAGCACGCCGCTCAAGACACAGGTTATCGTGGAGAATGTGGCCGGCGCAGGGGGCACCATCGGGGCAGCCCGAGTGGCGCAAGCGCCTCCGGACGGGTACACGCTCTTCGTGCACCATATCGGCCATGCCACCGCCCCGGCCCTCTATCGCAAGCTGACGTATAATCCGATCACCGACTTCGAGCCCATCGGCCTGATCAATGACGGTGCGATGACGCTGGTCGCGCGGAAGGATTTCCCGGTCAAGGACCTGAAGGAGCTGCTCGCGTACGTGAAAGCCAACAAGGATAAGGTCAATATGGCCAACGCGGGCCTGGGTTCCGCCTCGCACCTCGCGGGCTTGCTGTTCATGAGCGCGATCGAGACGGATCTCACTACCATTCCCTACAAGGGCACCGGTCCAGCCATGAACGACCTGCTCGGCGGTCAGGTGGACTTCATGATAGACCAGACCACCAATACCACCAGCCATATCAAGGCCGGAAAAATTCAGGTCTATGCTGTCACCACCCCGCAAAGGCTCTCTTCCATGCCCGAGGTCCCGACAATGCACGAAGCCGGCCTTCCAAACTTCAAGATGACCGTCTGGCACGCTCTTTATGCACCGAAGGGCACGCCGAAGCCGATCATCGACAAGCTCACGAAGGCTTTGCAGGAAGCATTGAAGGACGCCAACCTGAAAAAGCGCTATCTCGAACTGGGCGCCGAGGCCGTGGCGCTGGAGCGCGCCACGCCGGAAGCGTTGCGGGAGCACCTCAAATCCGAAATTGAGAATTGGGGCCTGATCATCAAGAAAGCCGGGGTCTACGCCGACTGAAGTGCCTGAGACGGCTGTTGATGTTTCGGAGAGCGGACGGGTGAGGAGGTGGTTTTGAACCCCATCGCACGCAGCGGGAAAGATTTCTGGACCGGCGTCATCTATATCCTTATCGGATCTGCGGCTTTTATCATCAGCAGGGATTACGGCATGGGTACCGCGATGAAGATGGGACCGGCTTATTTCCCGACCGTTCTGGGTGTTCTGCTGATGGTTGTAGGAATCATCTCCGTTGTTCGCTCCTTTTTCAGATCGGGCAGCCCGATCGGTACCGTCGCATGGAAAGGGCTCATCCTGATCGTTGCCTCGACGCTCCTGTTCGGGATGATTGTGCGCGGAGCAGGATTGATCATTGCGCTGCCGCTTCTGGTGATCGTCAGCGCCTTTGCGAGCGACCGGTTCAGCTGGAAATACGCGCTTGCCGAGGCGGCCCTGATAAGCGTCTTTTGCATCCTGATATTCGTCAAAGGCTTAGGGGTGCCGCTCAAGATTCTTGGATCGTGGTTCGGATATTGACATCATGATGGTGTGCAGCGAGAGGTTATGGAACTTTTTGCCAACCTTGCTTTAGGGCTTTCGACCTCCATGACACCGCTCAACCTGTTCTATTGTCTGGCCGGCGTCTTTCTCGGAACCCTGATCGGTGTGCTGCCCGGCCTTGGGCCCACGGCGACGATCGCCATGCTGCTGCCGGTCACCTTTACCCTGCCGCCGGTCTCAGCGCTGATCATGCTTGCGGGCATTTACTACGGGTCTCAGTACGGCGGTTCCACGACGTCCATCCTGGTCAATGTCCCCGGCGAGGCGGCCTCTGTGGTCACGGCCCTGGACGGCTACCAGATGGCGCGTCAGGGTCGTGCCGGCGTGGCTCTGACCACTGCCGCGGTCGGCTCTTTTTTTGCAGGCACCGTCGCGACGATCATCCTGGCGCTCTTCG
Organism: Desulfatitalea sp.; assembly: GCA_049287895.1. Lineage (GTDB taxonomy): Bacteria > Desulfobacterota > Desulfobacteria > Desulfobacterales > Desulfosarcinaceae > Desulfatitalea. Next base: position 9,504 of record JBAQGR010000104.1, on the reverse strand, counting down.
CCCCGCCCCTGGCATCCGTTGCGCTCAAGTTCGGCCCCGCCGAGTTTTTCTCCCTTATGGTGCTGGGTCTCCTCGCCTCGATCGTCCTGGCCAGAGGATCTCTCCTCCACGCCATCGGCATGGTCATTCTGGGCCTGCTGTTGGGCCTGGTCGGTACGGATGTCAATTCCGGGATCCAGCGGTTCACGTTCGGGATCCTGCGACTCGCGGACGGGATCGGGTTCGTCGTGGTCGCCATGGGAATGTTCGGTATTGCGGAGATCATTCGCAATCTGGAGAACGAGGGAGAACGTTCCGCGGTGGTAAAAAAAGTCACCAGCCTGTTGCCGACCCGGGAGGACTGGAAGCGCATGGTCGGCCCCATTCTGCGGGGGACCGCCATCGGTTCGATTCTCGGCATTCTGCCCGGCAGCGGCTCCATTCTCGGATCCTTCGCAGCATATGCGATAGAAAAGAAAGTTTCGAAGAACTCCAAGCAGTTCGGCAAAGGCGCGATAGAAGGCGTTGCCGCCCCGGAGTCGGCCAACAATGCCGGGGCCCAGACCTCATTCATCCCCATGCTTACCCTCGGCATCCCCTCAAACCCCGTGATGGCGCTCATGATCGGCGCGATGATCATCCAGGGCATCCAGCCGGGACCGTCGGTGATCACCGAGCAGCCAGCGCTCTTCTGGGGTATCATCGTGTCCATGTGGTTCGGTAATCTCTTCCTGGTCATCCTGAATCTCCCCCTGATCGGCATATGGGTCCGCCTGGTGAGCGTGCCTTACCAGATGCTGTTCCCGGCAATCCTTGTCTTCTGCAGCATCGGCGTATTCAGCCTGAACAATACCGAGTTCGACGTCTACGTCATGGCCTTGTTCGGGGTGCTCGGGTACATTTTCGTCAAACTGGATTGCGAACCGGCGCCCATGCTGCTCGCCTATATCCTCGGCCCGATGATGGAGGAATACATGCGCCGGGCTTTGTTGATCTCGCGCGGCGATCCCATGGTGTTTCTCACGCGTCCGATCAGCGCGGGTTTGCTCGCGCTCGGCGCGCTTGCGATCATAGCCGCGAGTCTTCCGGCCATGAACAAAAAGCGGGAAGAGGCCTTTCGAGAGTGACGTCTGGAGTGAAAAAAGATTTCGCTCCGGCTGGCTGTATTATTCGGGCTATCGCTCATCCTCAAACATTGAAAGCTCCATGCTGATTAAGGAGATGGGTGCTTTGTGATCGGGGCAAGGATTTTTTGGATTTTAGGTGTATTCTGAGTCAAGTAAATCGTCAGATCTTCCAGATCGTATTCGTCCATAACGATTCCGCTCAGCGCGATTAGTTCGGCAAGCTCGGCAGCCGCTTCAATCATCCGGTCATATGCGTCGGCTTCTTGTTTCGATGTGGCCGCCATGACGTCGCTAAGCTGCCTTGCTTTTGGATTTGGCCCGGAGTTCCGGAGCCCTATCTTTATTTTCCTCGGGCACGGTCTTCATTTTACTTTTGTTTATGCCATCCGATCCGGACTTGATCGGTCTTACCGCTTTTAAGATTTTGGTCACGGCCGGTGCGTTTTTGGCCAGAAAAATGGCAACGGCATCTATGGTCTTGGGATCGACATTGATTTGAAGATCTCCCTGTTTGATCAGCTCGGCTAACTCTTCAGATGCATCCAGCAATAGGTCATAAGCCTCGGCCTCCTTTTTGTCGGTAAATGTTTGCTCCAGTTCCACACCGTTGCGAACTACAATGAATTTAGTAATGACACTCATCGTTAAAAACTCCTTCCTATGTTCCATAAGGCATCGATCACCTGGATATTGAAGATGGTTTGGAAACCAGCTTATCCAGTACCGAAAAGACAATTTCGAACCATTCCTCGCTTTGCTCAAAGATACCTTCAGCGATGTCGACCACTATTTACGCGTAGAAACTCAATGGGTCAATGTACTTTTTTGTGCCTGCTTGCATTGCCTAATAGGAACCCCAACACCTCACGCACCGCAGTTGGTTCGCGCCGGTCCCCGGTCGTGCAGAGCTACAACCGAAGAGGTTGGATTTTGCGAGGTGAAATCATGTGCGGTGGTTGACTATCCTGAAAAGGCTATCTATAGATGCAATAATGGATTGAGCATTGTTGATGCAGTCTCGATACCATAGAAGAGTGTGATCTTATCCAATTATTCAAGTACAACCAAAGGGGGGCACGATGCCTATTATTACTATCAATAGAGGGTCTTACAGCCGAGGAAAGGCAGTCGCCGAAAAACTGGCGTCGAAATTGGGATATGCGTGTGTTTCTCGAGACGTTCTGTTGGAGGCCTCCGATGAATTCAACATTCCGGAAATTAAACTCATCAGGGCGCTGCATGACGCCCCATCGATTCTTGAGCGTTTTACACACGGCAAAGAAAGATTTATCAGCTATCTTTATTCCGCGCTTCTCCAGCATGCCCGCAAAGACAATATCGTTTATCATGGACTGGCCGGTCAATTTTTTCTTCGCGATATTTCGCATGTGTTCAAAGTCAGAATAATCGCCGACATCCAAGACAGGGTGAAAGAGGAAATGCGGCGTGAAAATATTTCTGCTGATAAGGCGCTCTATATTCTGAAGAAAGACGATGAAGAACGTCGTAAATGGGCTTTGCAGCTTTACGGCACGGACACATGTGACAGCAAGCTCTACGATATGGTTTTACATATCCGCACATTGACGGTCGACGATGCGGTGGACATCCTGTTCAGTATCGCTCAAAAGCCCGCTTTTCAAGCAACCGCGGAGTCCCGCCAACAGGTTGAAGACCTGGCTTTGTCCGCTAAGGTCAAGGCTGATCTGGCCATATTTGCTCCAAAAATTCAGATTCGATCCGACAACGGAAAGGTCTTTGTCAGCTGCATCGAAAATATCCCGGAAAGTGAATGGGCCAGGATAAAAAGCGTTGTTTCCCAAGTTGAAGGGGTCAAAGAGGTCACTTCTAATTTACATGTTTCGAAAGAACAGCATGACCACATCAATCCATTCCACAACATCGGTTAAGGGGGCAAAATACGATTTCGTATCACCTTAGTTTCCGAATAGCTCTCTAAACCGCATCAAAAGGGAGAAATCCCCGACGGCTTTGTATTGTTGCTCCATAAACATCTTCTGACCGTCCGTTTTTCCAGCCATGATGTCCATCCATAGTTCAAAGGGTGTCGCAATCGTGATGTCTGGTTTTGCGGCAGATCCGGCAACGCCGGTGATTTTACCGTCGGCAATGTTAAAGTGACACGACCCTTCGATTTCATCGGAAAAATCAAATTGGATGGTCGCGGCCAGGTCGCCGGCCTTTTGCGCCTGAAACCCCATCGGCATTATGATCATAAAGCTTTCCATGGAATCGGGCCGCGGTGCAATACCACGCTCGTCCATCTCCCTGGGCGTGACAGACTCCCTGATACAGGTTTTCCACACGATGTTTCCGATGGTTGCAAACTTCGACTCGATACCCAGGGGTTGGGTGATTTGCTTGAGCGTTTCAGTGGAAATCTTCTGGGATTGGATCAATTCACCTCCGGCCATGTGCAATGCAGCCAGGATTTTTTCTCCTACAGCTTTGTCCGGAAGATGGGATAGGTTCTCCGCGGCCGGGCGGTAGATTTCAGCCAGAAGGTTCTCCTTGAATAAAAAGCGGACATAGGAAGAAAGCTGATCAAACACATTCATCTCAGGGAAACCGGCTACGGACATAACCACCGCTTTCGGAATCTTATGACGCAACGGATGATTTGATCGTTCACCGTTGTGCTCGAAAAATGGCTGCAACACCGGCAGGGTCCGTTCGATAAAGGCTTTCATGGAAGCTGTCAGCGTGTAGTGATATAGAGGCGTGGCATATACCGCAATGTCGGCTTCCAGCCACTTCGGAAAAAGCTCTAGGGCCATGTCATCCTTATGGACACAGACACCGGGGGTTTTGGTCCAGCACGTAAAACAACCGATACAGTTACGAACACTTTTCTTACGCAGACCGACAACCTCAACCTGTGCCCCGGCCGCTCGCATGCCGTCTACCAAATGATTTAGAATCGTTTCGGTTTTACTTTGACCCTGGCCGCGAGGACTTGAGTTCAGAGCGAGTACTTTCATTGGTTTCTCCTTTTGACTTCTTCAAGGCTATAATGATTGCGACTATTGATAGTTTTATGCATGGCTCGCTGTTACGCGCCCTTCCGAGGATTGAAGAGTTGCCCCATTTGCATAAGAATCCCCAGGTTCCCCTCGGCTGTGTAGGCGCCTTCTTCGAATGCCTTCAGGCCGCTGCGTTCGCCCCGGGCAACGGCAAGCCACACCTGGGCCGGCGTGCGGATCAGTAAATCCGGTTTGCCAAGAAGATGCTCCTCAAGGATACAGGTGCCGTCCTGAATCCTCAACGCAGCCTCAAAGTTTTCAGTTCCAGTGACCGCAAAGCCGATCACGGCGGATAGGGTTTGCGCCGCCCCTGGGTTGAAGGCCTGGGCCATTTTGAGAATCGCTTCGCGCGCCGTTGCCGGAAGCGGGCCTTGGAACGGCAGCTCGTTTTGCATCAACTTCTCATTCGAGGCCATGCGCCGTTGTTCGGCCAGAGACGGTAGCCCTGAGCGCTTGAGATAGTAATCCGGGAATCGCAGATTGAAGGGTAGGCCGACGCCCAATAGAAGGCATAGAGGGATGAAGGCGCGCGTCACCAGCGAGGGATAAAGGCTGATAACCAGGCAAAGCGCGAAAATGGCTTGCCATGCGTAGGTCATGATCTGGTTAATGCGTAAAAAGACAGGATTGCGCCAGACCTGCTCGGGCGCATATCTCTTGGCATACTGTAAGGTAAACGGTGCCATGCCCAAAAGCGGCGGCAAGAAGGCCGCTGCGAAAAGGCATGTGTAAATTCCTGTTATCGAATAGTGGCTGAGTACTTTTGCCGCAGTTTCCGGCGCTAGCGCCAAGCAAGAGGTAATGACCATAAAATAAGAGGTAACGGCCCAGTCGAGATACGAAGGTCGGTCATAGCGGAATGCGATCAGGATTACGAAGATACAATAGACCAGCAACACCGTCGAGGCCGCAAGAAGGTGAGCGGGGGAGTCAATCCCCCTGCCGGCCCAAATCTTGAAAAAGGCGAGCCCCAAGAATGGGGCCACATTTAGAAACGTTTTCTGGGTTTTGGTAGGTTTCTTCATGAACGCTTCCTTTTGCTCTTGTCTGCTGTTTTGCCATTCTGCAGAGCATGTAAGACCTCTTCCACGTTCGCGAGGAGGTCTTTGTAATAGCGCATGCCGAATTGGAAGCAGAGGTATTGGAAAGTGTCCGCGTTTGCCTCGACTTGGGGTTGTGCCGCCTCAAGGCCGCGATATTGCTGGCGAACGGTCTCCATATGGTTTCGGACCAAGGCCAAGCGATCAGCAGGGGATAGATCTTCAAAGAAAAAGAGCCGCATCAAAAAAGGGCTCCTGCAGGTATTGGGAGCGATGGGGCCCCGGAGAGCGTCGAGGAAAACCTCCCGCCCCTTTTCGGTGATGGTGTACACCTTGCGGTCGGGGGCGTGCTCTTGTCTTTCTTTGAGCATGGTGACCAGGCCCTGCTGCGTCATGCGCCGAAGTGCCGGGTAGATGGAGCCGTAGCTGAGGCCGGAAAAGAATGAAAACGAGATGGAGAAGTATTGTTTCAACTCGTACCCGGTCTTTTCCCCTCGCGTGAGAAATCCCAGAATAATTGTTTGGGCGTCCAAAGATTCCCTCCAAATATAATATTGGTCCGATATATATCGCTTCGATATATCTAACGTCAACAAAATAATGATTATCGATCAAAGCAAAATTCCAGTCCTCATAACGAACTGTAAAAAAAGGGCAAACCCAACCTTTTGGGTTTGCCCGATAAACTCTGCAAGACCTGAACAAAGGCGAACCACAGCCCCGAAGCACCGGCTTTACGTGGGCCGGCTTTTACTCTTTAGAAGGCTTCTTGACCAGCAGCGCAGCCGTCTCCACCAGTTGGACCAATTCGGTGCGATAGCCGTTTTCATCCGCGCCCTTGGCCTTGCTGGCCAGGGTCAGGGCTTCAGCATAGGTGTATGGGCCGATGTATTCGGACTCGCGCAGCAGCATGCCGAAGGCCGCCACCGCGCAGGCGAAGCGGAAATCGTCCGGGGTGTCGGCCAGGCGGGTTGTTTTTTCCGCCACCGGCACGGCCAGAAGGCGGCTCTGCTCCTGGTCCAGGGGTTTGTAGCGCAGGCTGACGGTCAGTGCCTCGGTGCTCCGGCCGGCCTCCGGAGAGATCGTGGTCTGCTGGTAGCGCAACGGAGGCGCCGCAGTAGCCCCGGTCTCTCCCGCAGTCATTTTCAATTCGTACAGCGCGGTCACCGTGTGGCCCGCGCCCAGCTCACCGGCATCCTTGGTGTCGTCGCTGAAGTCTTCCTTGGCCATCACACGGTTTTCGTAGCCGATGAGGCGATAGGCCGCCACTTTGGCCGGGTTGAACTCCACCTGGATTTTGACATCCTTGGCGATGGTGAACAGGTTGGCGCGCAGTTCGGTGACAAAGACCTTCTTGGCTTCGCGGATGTTGTCGATGTAGAAGTAGTTGCCGTTGCCCGCGTTGCTGATCTGCTCCATGCGGCCGTCTTTGTAGTTGCCCATGCCGAAGCCGCAGATGGTCAGATAGATCCCCTCTTTGCGTTTGGCTTCGATGATGCGCACCAGATCCGCGGTCGAAGAGACCCCCACATTGAAGTCGCCGTCCGTGGCCAGCACGACCCGGTTGTTGCCGTGGGCCAGTAAGTTCTCCTTGGCCACGCCATAGGCCAGCTCAATGCCCTGGCCTCCGGCGGTGCTGCCGCCGGCTTGAAGTTTTTGCACAGCGGACAAGATGCGCTCTTTCTGGCCGGCGGGCGTGGAGGGCAGCACCAGGCCGGCCGCGCCGGCATAAGCCACGATGGCCACCCGGTCGTCGGGTTGCAGGGCATCGAGCATCAAGGCCAGCGAACGTTTCAGCAGGGGCAGCTTGTTCTCGTCGGCCATGGACCCGCTGGCATCGATGAGGAACACCAGGTTGCAGGGCCGTAGATCTTTGTAATCCAGCGGTTTGCCCTGCAGGCCGATGCGCAGGATGCGGTGGTCGCCGTTCCACGGACAGGCGGCCATATCAGTGGTGATGCTGAAGGGGTGATCGCCGGTGGGCGCCGGGTAGTCGTAGCGGAAGTAATTGATCATTTCTTCGATGCGCACGGCATCCTTGGGCGGCAGCTGGCCGCCGTTGAGAAAGCGGCGTACGTTGCTGTAGGCGGCGGTGTCCACATCGATGGAAAAGGTGGAGAGGGGATTGCCCAGAGTCTCCTTGAAGGCATTGTCCTGGATGCGGTCATACTCTTCGGTGTTGAATGCCGGGGCGATCTCGGCTTTCGCCATCTCCCGGGCGAGCACCAGCGGCGACGCGGCCGCGACGGTCGGAGCAGCCTCAACGGATTTTTTGGCACAGCCGTAAGCCAACCCCAGAAGAATGGACAAGGAAAACAACAAGGCGCAGGTATTCATTTTTTTGAAACCAAAGGTTCTCACGGCGAAACCTCCTTCATTTTTTGGGAAGCGGACGGTTTGCGGTTATGAAGCATTGTGATGTTATCATTTAGCATCCCGGGCGCGGCGGTGACAAATTATCAATTGGTTATCTTCCTGGCGCAATGAACCCAATTTATTTCTTGACAACCGTTCAACCTCCGGTTAAAAAATATCCATCAAACGATGGAATCAATTGCTGGGCTGAACCTGCGGCCCTCTGAAAGGTCCATCCGCATATGCCCACCGCCCTTGAAAAAGCACGCCAGTCGCCTGATTCGATGAAAGCCCGGATTCTGTCCACGGCCCGCAAGCTGTTCGGCGAATACGGTTATCACGGCGTTACCACGCGCATGATCGCCCAGGGGGTGGGGATCGACATATCGACGCTCCATTACCACTGGGGGGAAAAGCAGGATCTCTACGAAGCGGTCCTGACCGATTTGAGCGATGAAATCCACGCCAAGCTGGTGGAGATCGAACAGATGGTCCGCGGCAAGCCGCTGGCCGAGCGTCTGGAGGTGGCCATCGAGGTGATGTGCGATCACCTTTTCAGCAATCCCGAATCGGCCCACCTGATGCTTTTCAGCCACTTTTCCAAGAACCGCATCACTTCCGAACTGGATGCGCACCTCGCCCGCCACCTGGCCAACATCGCCGTGGCCATGGGGCTGGCCGTGGACAAGGCGCATGTGCCGCCCCAGGCCAATGCCCGGGTGCTGGCGGTCTGGAATTCGGTGATCAATTTCGCGGCCGGTGAAACCCTGTTCCGGCCCATGCTCAAGCTCGACCGCCAGGCCTATGCCGAGGTGGTCAAGGAGACGTTGAAGTTTATCCTGTTGCCGGCCTTTACCCGGCAAACGCCGCAGGAGTAGAAGTGGTTTCAAAACCTTCAATCGGGCTTAAGATCAAGGCGGGTCGAGGCGTTAAACCGCAGGAATTATATAATATTTCGAGGATTGAACGCCTCGGCCCAACGCAGAGATTGAGCCCGAGGGGAGGTTTTGAAACCACTTCTAAAGGAGGAGAACATGGCCCTTAACCTCGATGCCGTCGGCCAGAAGCTCGGCCCCCTGACCAAAACTTACAACTGGAAAGATGTGGTGCTCTATGCCCTGGGGGTGGGTGCCGGCGAGGCCGACCTGCACTACTGCTACGAAAAAGAGCTGAAAGTCATTCCGAGTTTTTCCATTGCCGCAATTTTCGACATCCTGGCCCAGATCGGGATCAAGTCCAATGTCAATCTGGCCGGCGTGCTGCACGGCGAACAGGAGTTGATCTTCCATCGCCCATTGCCCACCGAAGGCACCTTCACCACCGAAGGCCGGATCACCGGCATCTACGACAAAGGCCAGGGCAAGGGGGCGCTGATCGTGGGCGAGAGCGATACCGTGGACGCGGAGGGCCGCCGGCTCTTCACCAGTGTCTGTACGGTGTTCGGTCGGTTGGACGGCGGCTGTGGCGGGCCCAACGCGCCCAAGAGCGCGGTGCGCTTTCCGGAGCGAGACGCGGACGTCACGGTGGCGGCCCATCCCAATGCCCACCAGCCGCTGCTTTACCGGCTCTCGGGCGACTTCTTCAGCCTGCATGTGGACCCGGATTTCGCCCGCTTGGCCGGCTTCGAAAGGCCCATCATGCACGGCCTCTGCACCCATGGCTACGCCTGCCGCGCCTTGTGCGACAGTCTGATCCCGGGCGCGCCCGAAAAGGCTCGGCGCCTGGCCTGCCGCTTCAGCAAGCCACTCTATCCGGGGGTTCCCATCCGCATCCTCATCTGGAAAACCGGTGAAGGCCGGGCCGTGTGGCGGGTGCTCAACGCCGAGAGCGGCGACATCGTGATCGACAATGGCATCTTCGACTACGGCGATGTGCCCCAGCGGCAGATCCGCTTCGACGGACGGGTGGCCATCGTCACCGGCGCCGGCGGTGGCTTGGGCCGTGCGTATGCCATAGAAC
>JBAQGR010000103.1:0-1556 GCA_049287895.1 Desulfatitalea sp. | reverse complement strand
CGCCGGTGACCACCTCCTGGGCCGGCCGCGGGGTGCTGGACGAGCGCCATCCCCTGGCCTGGCCCATGGTGCATATCGAGGCCAACAACGCGGTGCGCAACCGGGCCGATGTGTGCCTCTGCCTGGGCTCGGACATGGGCGAGACCGACTGGTGGGGCAAGGCGCCCTACTGGGCCAAGGCCGCCGAGCAGAGCTTCATCCAGGTGGACATCGACGAGGAGCGGTTGGGCCGCAACCGGGCCAACGAGCTGGCCATCGTGGGCGATGTGGGAGTCTTTCTGCGCATGCTCCTGGCCCGCCTGGAGGATGCCACGGCGCGCATGCGTCTGGAGGAGCGGCGCACAGTGGTGGCGGAGCTGGCCCAATTGAAGCAAACGGACCGGGCCAAGCTGGACGAAATGCTGGCCATGCCGGCCCAACCCATGATCTCCTGTCACGTGCCGGCCATCTGCCGGCAGTATTTCCGCGACGATGCGGTGGTGATTTTCGACGGCGGCAACACCGCCGTGTGGGGCAACTTCTACACTCCCATTCTGACGCCCAACACCCAGCTGAGCACACCCCACATGGGGCACCTGGGCGCCGGCGTGGGCCAGGCCCTGGGCGCGGCTGCGGCCCGGCCGGACAAACAGGTCTACTGCCTGATCGGCGATGGCGCCATGGGGTTCAACATGCAGGAGATCGAAACGGCCGTGCGCAACAATTACAAAGTGATCTTTCTGGTGTTCGCCGACAAGGCGTGGGGCATGGTCAAGATCAACCAGATGTTCGCCCTGCAAGCAGTCAAGGAGAACTTCAAGACCGCCCTGGGACCCGATAAGAGCGGTACGATCAACACCGAGCTGGGCGAGATCGCCTGGGATCGGCTGGCCGAGGCCATGGGGGCCTTCGGGGCGCGCGCCGAGACGCCGGAGCAGTTCCGTGCGGCCTTGGACCAGGCGCTGGCGGCCGATCGTTGCGCCGTGATCCACTGCCAGGTGAACGCCGAGGCGCACATGATGGCGCCCGGTTTGATGCACTTCAAAGCCATGCACCAGGAACCCACGGGAGGATGAATATGGATGCGGCCGCCGTTGACCAGATCAGCCTCAATTTCAGCCCGAACGGTTTGTTGGCCCTTAATGCCGTCATCGGCCTGATGATGTTCGGCATGGCCCTGGATATGCGCATCGAGGATTTCAAGCGGGTCATCCGCTCGCCCAAGGGGCCGGCCATCGGCCTGGGAGCCCAGTTCATCCTCTTGCCGGCCTTTACCTACCTGCTCACCCTGATCTTGCCGGTAACACCGTCCATGGCCCTGGGCATGATTCTCATCGCCGCCTGCCCGGGCGGCAACCTCTCCAACTTGATGACCTACCTGGCCGGCGGCAACGTTGCCTTGTCGGTGAGCATGACGGCTGTCTCCACCGTGGCGGCCGTGGTCATGACCCCGCTGAATCTCTCCCTGTGGGGCAGCCTCAACCCGGTGACCCACACCATCCTGCGCAAGGTTTCCCTGGACCCAATGGACGTGTTTCAAACCATCGTCCTGATTCTGGGCATTCCTCTGATTCTGG
>JBAQGR010000102.1:0-4093 GCA_049287895.1 Desulfatitalea sp. | reverse complement strand
TGATAGAGGTCCAGACGCCCGCTGCCGGAAATCAGAAACTTATACTCCGCGTTGAATTCATCATAGACGCCCTTCAAGTAATTCTTCCAATCCTTGTATTTGTGGATTTCATCGAAGATGACCAATGGGGGTGTGTTGTCTTTCCGGTCAAGATGGGTAAAAAAAGTCGCGTTTTGAATCAACTGCGTGCGATGATCCGCGATATCCCAGTTCCAATAGAGGCTGTTGGTGAACGAGGCCGCAATCATCTTTGCAAGGGTTGTCTTGCCAGCCTGTCGAGGGCCTGCCAGAAACGTCATCGCCTTTTCGCCGGCCAGTTCCTTCCAGACCTCAAGGTAAGGGGTTCGTTTTTCCATATGACTATTATTCATTTGACTGAAATATAGTCAAGACTATTTTTCAATGGACTGAAAAATAGACAGGTGGCCGCTTAGACAACGCATATTTAAAACCCCCTGATCTGGTCAGCCAAGGCCTTGAGCTCTTCACCCGCGATGGTTTCCTGAAGTAGAAGCCTTTGGGTGCTTTTTTCCAGAAGTTCACGCCGCTCTTCCAGGATCTTCTTGGCGAACTGGTATTGCTGCTGGATGATTTCGCGCACTTCGTTGTCGATGCGTTCGGCGGTGGCCTCGCTGTATTCGGCCGGACCTTGCAGGCCAGGTTGCAGATAAAGGGAGCGCTGGGCGCCACCGTGATAGACCTGCCCGATGACATCGCTCATCCCGTATTGGGTGACCATTCCCCGGGCGATGTCCGTGGCTTTGGATAGATCGTTATGCGCGCCGGTGGAGATGTCGCCCAAGACGATCTCTTCGGCAGCCCGTCCGCCCAGCAAAGTGGCGATCTTGTAAAGCAGTTCGGTTTTACGCATCAAAAAGCGGTCTTCGGTGGGCACCTGCATGGTGTAGCCCAGGGCGGCGATGCCGCGCGGGATGATGGTGATCTTCTGTACCGGATCGGTTCCCGGCAGGGCCATGGCCACAATGGCGTGTCCGACTTCGTGGTAGGCCACGATCTTCTTCTCTTCGGGATTGATCAGGCGGTTCTTCTTCTCCAGACCGGCCACCACGCGCTCCACGGCCTCCTGGAATTCGGCCATGCCCACCTTCTGCTTGTCACGCCGGACCGCCAGCAGGGCCGCCTCGTTGACCAGGTTGGCCAGATCGGCGCCCACCATGCCCGGGGTCATGGCCGCAATTTGCTCCACCTTCAAATCTTCGGCGGTCTGAACATTCTTCAAATGCACTTTCAAGATCGCCTCACGTCCGGTTTTATCGGGCCGGTCCACGAGCACTTGGCGATCGAAGCGGCCTGGCCGCAGCAGGGCTGGATCGAGAATCTCGGGACGGTTGGTGGCCGCCATTAGAATTACGCCCACCTGGGCGTCGAAACCGTCCATCTCCACGAGCAACTGGTTCAGGGTTTGCTCGCGCTCATCGTGGCCGCCCATGCCACCGAGCCCGCGCGCCTTGCCCAGGGCATCCAACTCGTCGATGAAAATGATGCAGGGTGCTTTCTCTTTGGCCTGGGTGAAAAGATCCCGGACCCGGGCAGCGCCCAGTCCCACGAACATCTCCACGAACTCCGAGCCGCTCATACTGAAGAACGGCACACCGCTTTCTCCGGCCACGGCCTTGGCCAGCAGGGTTTTGCCCGTGCCCGGCGGCCCCACCAGCAGGATGCCGCGCGGCACCTTGCCGCCGATGGCGGTAAAACGTTCGGGGGTTTTCAGAAAATCGATCACTTCCATCAGCTCCTGCCGGGCTTCGTCCACGCCGGCGACATCGTTGAAGGTGACCCCGACCTCGTCTTGCATGTAGATTTTGGCTTTGTTTTTGCCAAGAGTCATAAATCCCTGCTGCTGGCCCTGGATGCGCTTGATCATGAAATACCAGATGCCCACGAACAACAGGACGGGGAAGACCCACGCGAACAGATCGCGCAAAATGGTGGATTCGACCTGCCCCTTGAAGGTAACGTTATACTCCTCCAGCAGGTTGGATATTTCCGGATCGACCCGTACCGTGCGGAACGCGACGCCCTTACCCGATGTCTCGCTTTCAGTGAGCATGCGGCCCTGAATCTGGTTGGCCGAGATAGCTACTTCGGTGATCTTCTTTTCTTTGAGCAGCTTCAGGAATCGGCTGTACGGAATGGTTTCGATGGCCAGAGCCGACACCATCATGTTCTGAACGATCAGTACGACCCAAATGCCCAGAATGACATACCACAGGGAAAACTTATAATGCTTTTGCATTCGATACCCTCTCCCCTTGCTCGATTGGAATAGTGCGCCTATGTTAATAATCGGATGGGAATATGCAATACTCGCCAATGAGGAGAACCATGTCTGAAACTACACCCATATTAGTCGCCGGCGCCACGGGTTATGTGGGCGGCCGCCTCATCCCGCGGCTGCTGGCCGCCGGCTATGGCGTTCGCGCCTTGGGGCGCTCCATGGAGAAGCTGGCCTGCCGCCCGTGGTCCGGTCACCCCATGGTCCAACTCGTCGAAGGCGACGTTCAGGATCTGGCCTCCCTGCGCCAGGTGGCCCAAGGATGCGCCGCCGCCTACTACCTGGTTCACTCCATGATCGCTCAAAAAAGCGACTATGCCGCAGTGGACCGCCGATCGGCGCTGAACTTGCGCATGGCCGCTGAACAGGCCGGCCTTGGGCAAATCATCTACCTGAGCGGTTTGGGCGATACCCTCGACCCCGGCCTGAGCCCCCATCTCTCGTCGCGCCATGAGGTCGGCGACATTCTCCGATCGGGAACCGTTCCTGTCACGATCCTGCGCGCCGCCATGATCCTGGGTTCCGGCAGCGCCTCGTTCGAAATTCTACGCTACCTGGTCGAGCGTTTGCCGGTGATGATCACCCCACGCTGGGTAAACACTCCCACCCAGCCCATCGCCATCGAAAACGTTTTGGGCTACTTGGTGGGGTGTCTGCAAAACGAGCGGACCAAGGGTCAAACGTTGGATATCGGCGGACCGGAGGTGCTCGACTATGCTGAGCTGATCCGCATCTACGCCCAGGAAGCCGGATTGCCGCCGCGTCGCGTAATCCCAGTGCCGCTGCTGACGCCGCGGCTCAGCGCCCATTGGATTCATCTGGTGACACCGGTGCCGGCGGCCATCGCCCTGCCGCTGACCGAAGGCTTGAGCGTGCCCACCGTCTGCAACGATACCCGCATCCGGGAGCTGATCCCTCAACAGCTGATCAGCTGTCGCCAAGCGATCCACACAGCCCTGGATCGTATTCTGCAAAACCAGGTGGAGACATGCTGGAGCGATGCCGGCGCGATTCGGCCGCCCGAATGGGCCTTTTGGGGGGATGCCGACTACGCCGGCGGAACCATATTGACATGCAGCTACCGCCTGCGGATAGATGCCCCGGCCGAGCAGGTGTGGCAACCGATTTCCGCCATCGGCGGCGCCGGCGGCTATCTCTTCGGGGATTGGCTGTGGCGCTTGCGCGGCCTGTTGGATCGCATGGTTGGCGGCGTGGGATTGCGGCGCGGACGGCGCCATCCCACCGAATTGCGGGTGGGTGATGCCCTGGACTTCTGGCGCGTATGGAGCGTGGAACCCAACCGGCGCTTGACCCTGATGGCGGAGATGAAGGTGCCTGGCGAGGCGATCCTCGACATTCAGATTCAGCCCCTGTCCGAGGGGCAATGCGAATTGAGGATGATGTCGCGTTTTTTACCCCGGGGCTTGGGCGGACTGATCTACTGGTACAGCCTCTACCCTATGCATGTCTGGATCTTCCAGGGCATGCTCAAGGCCCTTGCGGCGCGCGTGGGCGCGAAAAATACTGCCATCCCCCAACGCTTCGATCCACGCCGGGAAAAAAGTTGCGCGCTCAAACCCACCGGGCCAGCCCTGCAAAAAAGGAGATTGGAAGGTCATTGAACCAGGACAAAAATCGTTGTAATCAAATATTAGCATTTGTTTTTGGCTTAAATGCGTGGGAGGTTCCTTGATCGACACAATCAAACTCGGCATCAGCAGTTGCCTGCTGGGCAACAACGTGCGCTACGACGGCGGCCACAAGCTGGATCGCTTTTTACGCGACACATTGGGCCAA
>JBAQGR010000101.1:0-3443 GCA_049287895.1 Desulfatitalea sp. | reverse complement strand
TTTCAAGCCGGGGTCCCGGCGGCAAACGTCCAGCGACTGCACACGGGTGTTTTTGATCTCCAGGATGCGATTCGACTGCCGGCTCACCTTTACGTCCATGCACACACAGCCATACTCGTCGCGCCATTTGGTTTTCATCTTTTGTTCCGGCGTAAATACAGGCCGATCCAATTCGCCCTGTATTATATATCCCCATTTATCTTTGATATCCCATTTGCCTTCACGGTCGTACAAAGAAATACTAGAGGACATAGAATCAGAGAACCAGCCGCAGCGGGTTTCAAATTGGGGCGGAGGTGAAGATTTCCAATCCTCGCGTTGGGAATTGGGCACCACCCGCCACTTGGCGCGTTCCTGGTCCGAGTAAGGCTTCCATTTTTCGATGGGCAAATCCTCTTCCGGACGGCAGAAAATTTTTGCCCTGAATTCGGACACCTTGGGGGAAACCCCGCTGACATCATAGGCAGTGTAAAGCCCGCAACTTAAAACCGAACTATGCGGATCGAAAAGGATTACTTTCGGTGTTATTTCTTCGGGAATCAAAGTGACTCCGTATGCCAGTGAATCCGTGAAACGTACGAACTCCCCCTTGGGGTCCCTTTTGGGAGCTTTCAAATCCATATTGTCCTCGTTCTCGACTGGGTAATAGGCGTACTGTTCCAAGGTCAACAGCTGACTCTCGATGGTCTCCTCCTTTGCTGTGACCTTGTAGTAGAAATGCTCGCTATGGCGCATTCCCCTGGAACACTCAACATCGATGATAAATTGGTTTTGAGCGATGGGGTAGGTTAAAATAAGACCGTACGCCCCGTCTAATGATTCCGTGTGGAATTTGGCCCGCTCATCGCACTCGTCGTTCCAGTTCAATAATGATTTACAAAGCCGTCGGTCTTCGGCGGTCAGGTCAGAATGAAATGGATCAGGGTTCTCCATGCGCAGGCCTTCCGGTCTTTTGGCGATTTGAACTTCCTGCCCGCCGGCCATAAGGCGTTGAGGGCAGCATAGCACCAACAGAAACAAAATAGTTTTCAAAATGGACGACATAAACGAGAATCTCCTATGTGCACAACCTTCTATTGAATTGAGCAAACCCAGTACCGCTACGGCACGCACAAACGCAGCAGAATTTCTATTTTGGTTGCGTTTTCGGCAATCTCTGCATCGCAGTCGTTGCCATTAATGATCTGGCGGGCCAATTTATAGTCGCACTGCTTGCCTTTGATATGTGTGCTCAGCGAATGACTAGTAAAAGTACCATTACGCATACCGTAGGATGCTGCAAAATATGCGATTCCTGGTTCATAGGCTCTGTCGGGATTGATGTACAGCTCATCGCCGATTCCGTAGGCCTTGCCGATTTTCTGGTAATTTTTTTCATAGGTTAATTGGACATACCCTCGGCCGTAATACTCATTATTGTAGGCGGTATTGATCGGGCCGCGACAGCCCAAGACATCTACAACTTGCTTGGTGTTCGCATAAGTGGCAGCTTTGTTCTTCAAAGCTTCTTTAGCGTCCGGTTTGAAGGATTGCCCTGTTTCCTTTCCTTCAATGAGTATAGCCAATGGACTCCTCCTTTCGGTGGCCCGGGCAGCGTGCAGGTCTTACGACGCAGGCGATTATCGCCCGGGCGTTGCGGTTTGACCGCAAAGGGCGTTGATATCCAATTGTTCTCGCGAAGGCGTTTGAAGCGTAAGGCAGGTTGAGAACTCGTTTCGGAAAGCAGAAGTAGAGGAAAACCTTCAGTTTGTCAAAAAGAAAGATCCACGCAAGAGCCGCGGCGTGAGCGGTCCATCGCTGGTAGCCTATTAAAACTATTGACAAAATATGCACCGCTCTGGTTTAGTCGGTTTATTCGCGCCGCTCGCTGAAAAGATGGCCAAGGGGATGGGGCGCCTTCTGCCGCGCCGATCTCTCTTGGAATCCCAGCCCTTAAACGAAAGGCCGGCCCATGCCGCGGGCACGCAAGACATTGCTGTTCAGTCTGGCCGTGGGCCTTCTGGGGGCTTTGGTGGCCTTGATGCCGCCCGTGGCGGCCCTGGAGGAGGATTTGGGGCTGCACCTGCTCTTCCGGTGGCGCGGCGTGCGTCCGGCGCCGGCGGATGTGGTGGTGGTGGCCCTGGACCGCCAATCGTCCAAACAGCTCGACCTGCCCATGGAGCCGCGCCTGTGGCCGCGTTCGGTGCATGCGCGCCTGATCGAGCGGCTTACGGCCGCGGGTGCGGCGCTGATTGTCTTCGACCTGATTTTCAACGAGCCCCAATCGACGGAAACCGATCAGGCGTTGGCCCAGGCCATCGGCCGGGCCGGGAACGTCATTCTGACCCAGTCGCTGGTGGACGAGACTATGGCCCTGGCCGACGCCCAGGGGAACCTCGCGGCCCAGGTGAACATCGAAAAAACGGTGCCGCCCCTGGCGCTGCTGGCCGGGGCGGCCCAGGCCCAGGCCCCTTTCCCGCTTCCCAAGGTGCCCATCAAACTGAGCCGCTACTGGACCTTCCGGCCCGGCGCCGGCGATGCGCCCACCATGCCGGTGACGGCCTTTTATGGTTTTGCGCCGGCCACGCACCGGGCGCTGGTCGATCTGCTGCGAGCGACCACCCCCGCGGCAGCCTCCCTGGCCGTGCCTGGGCGCGGCGTGGCGGCCCCCGATGCGCTGACTGCCGCCATCGAACGGTTGCGCGCGCTGTCCCTGAAAGAGTCCGATCTCGGGTCGCGCCTGATGGACGCCCTGGCCCAGGGGCCGGCGGCGGGTGGCGCGAATTCGTCCGTCCGGTCCCTCCGCTCGATGATCCGACTCAACGCGGACGACAACATCCGCTACCTGAACTACTACGGCCCGGCCGGAACCATCCGCACCCTTGCCTACTACCAATTGATGCAAGCCAGTCCGGAGGCGCTGGCGGCGTTGGATTTAGAAGGCAAGGCCATCTTCGTGGGCCAGACCGAAAGCTACTGGCCCAAGGCCAAGGACGGTTTTTACACCGTCTATGCCCGGCCGGAGGCCGTGGACATCAGCGGTGTGGAGATCGCCGCCACCGCCTTTGCCAACCTGCTGGAAGACAATCCGGTGACCCCCGCGGGGCTGCCGCTGCATCTGGCCGTCGTGGGCCTGTGGGGCGTCGGGGTGACCGCCCTTTGCCTGCGGTTGCCGTCGGCCGCGTCGGCCGGCGTGATTGTGCTGCTGGCCGGTCTCTACGCCATCGTCGCCCGCATGCAGTTCAGTGCAGCCGGTCTCTGGCTGCCCATGGTTCTGCCTTTATTCATACTCTGCCCGGCGATTTACTTCACTGCCCTGATCCGCAACTTTTATGCCGCCAGCCAAGAGCGCCGGGTGATCCGCCGGGCCTTCGGCTATTTTTTGCCCAACAACATCGTGGACCAGCTGTCCAAGAACATCCAAACGCTGCGGGCGGATCATCGGGTGGTCTTCAGCATCTGCC
>JBAQGR010000100.1:0-2794 GCA_049287895.1 Desulfatitalea sp. | reverse complement strand
GGTGGGGACGATGGACCCAAAAGGCACCGAGTCGATGAAGATCTCCAGGGTGGCGGAAACGATCCTCGCGCTCGCCGGGACCACATCGCCGCCGGTCGAACCGTCCAGGGGAAAGTCCAGAAAGGCGCGGAATTCCGGAAAACTGGAGTCCGGTCCGTTAATGCCGAAAAACAGCGTGTCCGTGTCCTGGCCATTGGTAATGGTGAAGGTACCATCGAAAGGGTCAAAGGCGATATCTCCATCCGCAGGCTGGTCGCTCAGGATAGCGGCCTCAAAAAGAGGCGGCGGGTCACTATGATGGTCGCTGCCGCCGCCGCCGCAACCGGCAATGGTCAGTACCAGGATTGTCAGGACGCAGATACAAAATATTTTTCGCATAGGGGCCTCTGGGATTTGGGGTCAGCTTTGCCTATTCATATCTATTGAAGAGAAACAACCGAAAAAATGTTGCCCTAACATACCGCGGTTCGGTTTTCCAGCTTTAAAATTGTGAGGGGCTTTCAGGGGCGGGTATTGATATATGGATAAAGGTCGGAGCAAAGAAGTAATTGAGCCGTGAAGGAGGGTGTTATGAGCAGCATCGCGATCGTCATCGGCGCCACCGGTCTGGTCGGCCGGGCCTTTCCATACGCTACTCCTCATTGAAATACAGTATAGTTTTTTCGCCCCTTATTCAATAATGGATTACAGCTCTGAGCGGCTTGATTCCAAGCTTTTCACCTTTCCCCCTTTCTCCTTGACATGGCATACCTTCTTGATTATAGGTCGATCCTTGATTCAGGGGTCGGTCCCTTGCCTCCGTCGGGGATTGGGGATAGCGCACTGGGGAAACGCAGGCATTCACTTTCGCAATTCTGGACAACACGCCCCATGGGTTTGATCGCGCAACTGGCGCAGCACAAGGACGCTATTGTCGGCAAGTGGTTCGCTCGGGTGGTCGATACCTACCCGGCCGAAACCGCGCGTTTTCTGCGTGGTCAGAAAGACCCCTTCGCCAATCCGGTAGGCCAGACCACCCGTCAAAGCCTGGCCACCCTCGTCACCCTTCTGGAAGCGGACCTGGATGAAGCAGCGGCCCGCGCCGCCCTGGACCCGATCATCCGTGTCCGCGCCATCCAGGCTTTTTCCCCCGCCCAGGCCACCGGCTTTGTGTTCGACCTCAAGGCCATCCTCCGCGACGTCAAGACAGCGGTGCCCGCAACCATGGAGGAGTGGATCTCCATCGACCGCCGCATCGACCAGATAGCATTGATGGCCTTCGATATCTACATGCAGTGCCGTGAAAAGATTTACGAACTCAAAGCCAACGAGATGAAAAATACGACGTACAAGGCATTTGCCAGAGCAGGCCTGATCAAAGATCCAGATCAAGGAGCCGGACAATGAGTGACCCGGCTCCGGCGGGCAACGGAACCGCGAGGCGGTTGCGCGGCCCGAACGAGTTTAAACCCTTTTTCATATGGAGGGCCGCAACCGATGGGTTGGGGCCAGAGTGAGGTGCGGGTAGATGAATAAATTTTACATGTCATCACTGCTGGCGGTATTTGTGCTGGCCCTGATCGCCTGGGTGGGTGCGCCTGCGCTCCCCTGGCTGTTTGGGATCGTTCTGCCGTATGTGGCCGTCATCGTCTTCGTGGTGGGCGTGATCCGGCGGGTCATGGGCTGGGCGCGCTCGGCCGTGCCGTTCGCCATCCCCACCACCGGCGGCCAGCAACGCTCCATGCCGTGGATCCAGCAGAACAAAATCGACAATCCTTCGACCCAGATGGGCGTCTTCATCCGGATGGCGCTGGAAATCCTGACCTTCCGGTCGCTTTTCCGCAACACCCGCATGAAGCTGACCCACGAGGGCCGCTTCAGCTACAACCTGGAGATCTTCCTGTGGGCCGGGGCCCTGGCGTTCCACTACGCCTTTTTGGTCACTTTGGTGCGCCACATGCGCTTTTTTCTGGAGCCGGTGCCCTGGTTCATCCAGGCCATCGAAGCGGTGGACAGCTTTTTCCGCTTTGAGATCTCCTACGACCCGATTCAGTTCGGCCTGCCAGGCGTTTACATCTCCGGTTTCTTGCTGCTGGCGGCGGTGCTCTACCTGTTCGCCCGGCGCCTGTTCATCCCCAAGGTGCGCTACATCTCCCTGGCGGCGGACTATTTCCCGCTGTTTCTGATCATGGGCATCGCCTTTACCGGCATCCTGATGCGCTACTTCACCAAAGTGGACATCGCCGCCATCAAAGAGCTGACCATGAGCCTGGTCACCTTCAAGGCGTTGAGCTTCAAGATCCCCGAGGGTATCGGCCCGCTCTTCTACATGCATCTGTTCTTTGTCAGCACGTTGCTGGTCTATTTCCCCTTCAGCAAGCTGATGCATATGGGTGGTGTCTTTTTGAGCCCCACCCGCAACCTGACGGCCAACACGCGCGAAGTGCGGCACGTCAACCCCTGGAACTATCCGGTCAAGGTGCACACTTACGAGGCCTACGAAAACGAGTTCCGCGACAAGATGATCGAGGCCGGATTGCCGGTGGACAAGATGCCCGATGAATCGACCGCGGCAGAGGAAAAGGAGTAAACGACCATGGCAGCCGATGAAACACCCAAACCCTCGCAGCTGATGGACAAAATAGATTACCGTCCGCCCGCCACCCAGTGGATGGATGTGCCGGTCAATATCCGCAAAGGCATGTACTGCTACGCCTCCAACCCCAAGAGCGTCGAATATCTGAGTTTGCCCAACGCCCGGGCCTGGAACCCGATCGAGGAGGACTGGAAACTGCCCGAAAATTGGCAGCAAATC
>JBAQGR010000099.1:0-5216 GCA_049287895.1 Desulfatitalea sp. | reverse complement strand
TGGTTTCTCACTCCGCGCATCGCTCCCATAATAGACCTGATTTGGCCAATGGCAAACCACCGGCGCCGGACCGCGCATCCTCATGCTCCCCCTTGCTTGTTGGGCAAAAACTGTTAGAATTCGGTTCATAACGAAAGGATTCCAACGCCATGGCCAGTGAACCGGAAAAATTCGATCTATGCATCCTGGGCGCCGGTCCCGGCGGGTATGCCGGCGCCATGCGGGCCATCGATGCAGGCCGCAAGGTGTGCCTGATCGAAGGGGACGAAATCGGCGGCACGGGCGTCAAGTGGGGCGCGCTGGCCTCCAAAACCATGTGGGAGCTGGCCAAGGATTACGCCGTGGCCTCCAAAACCGACCGCGGCTACCGTTGTGCCGATCTGCGGGTCGACTATGAAGCAGTGCGCGATACGGTCATCGCGGCGGTCAAGGAGAAGCAGTACCAATTGCTTTCCCAATTGGAGACCTTCGCCCATGGCCGCTGGAAAGGGCCGGGAACCGTGACCTATTTGCGCGGCTGGGGCCGCTTCAGCGATGCCCACCATGTAGAGGTGGATCTGAACGCCGGCGGCCGGAAGACGATTTACGCCGATCACTTTCTCATTTGCACCGGCTCCAAGCCGCGGCCCTTTGCCCACGTGCCCATCGACCAGACACGCATCTTCGATTCGGACGGCATCCTGCGCTTGAAACGCTTTCCCCGGCGCTTGATGATCATCGGCGCCGGCGTGACCGGCTGCGAGTACGCCACCATCTTCGCTAACTTCGGTCAAACCCAGGTGTTCCTGGTAGACCACCAGGAGCGGGTCATCCCCCATGAAGACGAGGATGTCAGCGATTATGTCAGCAACAACCTGGAGCTGCGGGGCGTGAAGATCTTCCACTCGACCCAGCTGCGCGACATTCTCCAGAAGCCCAATCATCTTGAGGTCGTGCTCGACTTTACCGACGGCCATGCCATGGTGGTGGAGGTGGACGCCGTACTGGTCTCCATCGGCCGCGAGCCCAACACCCGCCGCCTGAACCTGGCCGCGGCCGGCGTGACGTCCGATGCGGCCGGGTACCTGGATTGCGACCCGGACTGCCGGGTGCGCGAGCATATCTACGCGGCCGGCGATGTCACCCACCGGCCGGCCCTGGTCAACATGGCCATCATGGAGAGCCGCCACGCGGTCAAACACATGTTCCGCCTGCCCACCCTGCCGCTGAGCTTCCCCAACATGTCCACGGTGATGTTCTTCTATCCGGCCGTGGCCGCCGTGGGCCTGCATGAAAAAGCCTGTCGGCAGCAGAAGATCCCCTACCGTGTGGCCACCTATGCCAATGCGTTGCTGCCGCGGGCCATCGCCATGCGTGCCACCGGAGGATTCGTCAAGATCATCGTGCGCGACGACGAATCCCAAAAGATATTGGGCATGCGCGCCGCCGGCCCGCAGGTCTCCAGCACCATCATGTCCATCGCCTTGCTCATCGATCAGGAGAAGAACGCGTTGAACGTGCTCGAAGCCATGTTCCCCCACCCTACCATGTCCGAAAGCATCCAGGAGTGTTTGCGCCTGCTGCTCAACAAGTCGATCTACAAACCCGAAGCATTTCCCGACCTGCTGCGCATCCGCCGCTGGAGCCCGGACGAAGGGTTCGTGGAGTAATGCGGGTTCTGTAGAGACGCAAGATTTTGCGTCTCTACTCGATGGTTTCCAGGTCCGGCGCGGAGTTGTCGTTCGCCGTGCTTCCCGATGGGACCGGCGTCTCGATGGGACCGAACAGTTCGAGGTCGGTGCTTGGCGCCGGTGAAGGCGGGCGCTTTGGGACCGCGCCCGCAGTGGACGGGTCTATTTTAGGCATCGGCCGGCGCGTGGTCACGATCTCTTCGGGAATGCGAATTGCGTCGCCGATATGGATCCGCTGGGGTTTGATCTCCGGATTGGCCCGGGCTATCCGCACCCAGTTGTCGCCGCTGCCGGTGTACCAGCGGGCTATGGCGATGAGGGTTTCTCCCGTGCTCCGGACCGTATGGGAGAAGTATTGGGGTTCCGCAGGCGGCTTGGCGGATGGCAAATGCTGAGGAAAGATTTCTCCCACCAATTCGGCGTCGGTGGGCAACACCAATGGCGGGTTGCGCTCATCTTCCGAAGCAAACCAATGCCCGCCGCAACCCCACGGCCCACAGAGGATCAGCATCCATAGCCAGACGTACATGCGTGCTTTGCTCTGGGTGATCATCGCGCCTCCCGGTCGGCGGCTTTGAGGGTTTTTAAATAGTCCTGGGCTTTTTGATTATCCGGCCGGATGGCCACGGCCGCTTCCAGCGCGGCCAGACTCTCCTGACGCTTCCCGATCTTTTGTTGCACCACGGCCAGGTTGAAGAGTGCTTTGTCCTGGTAAGCCGGCTTCAAGGCCACGACCCGTGCCAGCATCTCTTCGGCGTCGGTGTACATCCCGGTGCTGGCGAAGATATATCCCAGGTTGAACAACGCTTCGGCCGACTGGGGATTGAGGCGAATGGTCGCTTGATAGTCCTCGATGGCCTGGGTGTACTGTTTGACGCGCGTATGCAGGTTGCCCAGCTGGAGTGGGGCGTCGCTGTTGGTGGGGTCGGCCGCCATGGCCTTGTGCAGCAGCGCCTGGGCCTCATCCGGCGATTGCGCCGCGAGTTGATCGGCCCGGCCGACCAGTGCCCGGGCATAGAGCGCGCCGGCCTCGGCGCTGCGTGCGTCGTCGGAGCGGCTTTCGGCTTCCAGCAGCGCCACAGCGGCTTGGTAATCCTTCCGGTCCAGCATGACAATGGCCTTCTCCAGGCTGGAGGGTTCCGACGGTGGGGCAACGGTGGTCGGTGCTGTTACCGCCGCGGCGGAAGTGGGGTGCGCCGGTGGGGCAGCCGCCAGCGGGCCAACGGCGGTGTCGGGTGGCCGCGGCTGGGCCGGTGCCGAAAGGTTCGCCAGGATGTAAGGCTCTTCCGACGCCGCGGTCTGTGGGCGCTCGGCAACGTCTGTTGCGGCCGTATCCGGTCCGGAGCGCGCGATGACCATCCACCCGGCCACGAACAAGGCGATCGCGGCCGTGACGGCGATCACCAGCGCGGTTGCGCGCCTTTTTTTGAGGAGACCATCGACGGTCCTCTCCAGGAAGCGCTTTGCTCCTCGTGTCGCCGCGCCCAGCTTTGCCACCAGGGCGGCCGCCACGGGTTGCGCCCGTTTCAGGGTCGCACTGAATTTGGCTTTAACGGCCGCTGTCCGCGGGCGCCACGCGGTCAGCCGCACCCATGGTCGGACCGTAAACAAGTAGTGGGAAAGCCGCGGAAGCGGCCGCGTCATGGGATCGATTAGACGGATCTCGCGCGCGCATTCGAAAATAATCCCGGAATCGATGGGCATTTTCTCTTTCACGTACCCGGTCAACAAGGCGCGGTCGCACAGCTTGTTGATCAGCCGCGGATAGCCCCGCGACAGCGCGTGAATCGCATGCACCGCCTTGGGTGTGAAGAGCCGCGCATCGCTGCCGACCACCCGCAGCCGGTGATTGACATATCTTCCGGTTTCAGGTTCGGGCAGTGGACGGAGATGATAGAAAAGGGTGACGCGCTGGCTAAGGGCACGGCAGGGAGACGAACGCAACGTATGCAACAACTCGGTCTGCCCCACGAAAAAGACATTGATCAATTTGCGCCCTGCCTGCTCTATGTTGGAGAGCAGGCGGATCTCTTCCAGCAACTCTACGGAGAGGCGGTGGGCCTCGTCGATGACCAGCAGGACGCTCTTGCCGTCGGCATGGACCCGTTGCAGGAACGCGTTAAAAAAGCGCAGACAATCGGCTTTGCTTGCGACCTGCGCCCCGGGATCGTAAGTGCGGGCGATGAAGGCGAGAAACTCCACGACATCCAGCGTGGGATGGTTGATGTTGGCCACGATCACCCGTTCATCCAGCGTTGCCAGCAGGGCATTGACCAGGGTGGTCTTGCCCGTGCCGACGGCGCCCACCAGCACTACATACCCATTGCCTTCCGCAAGGCCGTACCTGAAGTTGGCCAGCGCCTCCTTGTGATCATCCCCCAACCACAAAAAGCGCGGATCGGCGCTGATTTGAAACGGCTTGGCCGACAATTGGTAATATGAAAGGTACATGACCGATCTCTCCTTTGTCTGGCTTGAAGTGGTTTCAAAACCTTCCCTCAGGTCCATTCTCTGCGTTGGGGCGAGGCGTCCGATCTTCGAAATACGATATTTATTCCTGCGGTTGGCCATCTCGCTCCCCCTTGATCTTGAACTTGATTGAAGGTGTTGAAACCACTTCTAAGGCCCTTGGGGCGACGGTTCGGCGCCATACCATTCAGTAAACGGCTCGTCGTGCGAGTGCCGTATCGATGGAGGAAAGATAGTCACAGTGTGCCGTTGATTAGCAGCCGGGATGACGTGTTATCGTCGAACCATCCGTACCGCCCGGTGGAAGTAGAATCATCCGGGTCCAAAGCGGGTATAGTTCAGCCTACAGGAGCTGTCAATACTCACGTAGACGTACAAATACTTTGCGTGCGCGAGGCGCTGTGAAGAGAATTCAGGCCTCCATCCAATCCGCACGGGGATTCGCGGCGCGCGACCCTCACCGGCTTTGCCCAAAGAAAGTGGTGGTAGGCGGCACCGGCCGGTCGTGCCCTTTGAGCCGGCCCAGCAGCAGCCGAGCGACGGTGGTGGAGGCCAGGTTGCCCAGGCACAGGGCTATGGGGCCGATCCAGTTGCCGGCCGCGCCCAGCCGCAAGGATAGCGCGCTGGTGATCAGCACCGTGGTTAAAAATGCGGCCTGCCCGGCGATCACGGTCATGGGTTTGCGCGCCACGCCGGCCAACCCCTCGCCCTGGGCGCGCACGGCTACGGTCAACGGAAAGGCCACCAGGCCCAAGGCGGTCATGCCCACGATGGGCAAGTCGACCGGAGCCAGGTTTTGCAAACGCACATAGTAGAACTCGGCCAGGCCGGGCAAAATGAAGAGCAAGGGCAAAAGCCCAAGCACTGCGCCGGCGACGAGGGCAAACACCAGGGTCCGGCGCTCCTTGCTTTGGGGCGGATGAAACGAGAGCACCACCTCCTGGAGACGCGTGGCGCCGAAGGCCACCGGCGTTGCCAGACCCAGCGCCAGATAGTAGGCCGGCAGCATGCGTTCAGGGTCCGCGGCCCGGGCGATGAAGCCGCCCAGCAAGATGCCCGACAGTGAGAGCAGATAGC
>JBAQGR010000098.1:0-11582 GCA_049287895.1 Desulfatitalea sp. | reverse complement strand
AACACGCCAGCGGTGCAGAGCATCCGCAACTTCAATGAGCGCGGACTTTTGGAAGGAACCATCGAAGTGGGCGAACCCCGGCCAGAGGCCGAGAGCCAGGAGGAGACCCCATGAACCGCGGCCAACTTCAAACCAAGCTGCAATCCACCACCAAGCTGCCGACGCTTCCCGCCATTGCGCTGGAGGTCAATCGCTTGCTGTTGGATTGCGAGGCGCCCATGGAGCCGTTGGTCGCTTTACTGCAAAAGGACCAGGCCCTGACCATGAAGATCCTGCGGCTGGTGAACTCATCCTTCTACGGCTTCAAGAACAAGATCCAGGGTCTGGGCCACGCGGTCACCTTGCTGGGGTACAATACGATCCGCAATGCCGTGGTGGCCGTATCCGTGATGGACACCCTGGCGCTGAAAAACGAGCTCAAGGGGTTCGAGATCGACAGCTTCTGGACCCACTCGGTGCGCGTGGCCGTGGCCAGCCGCTACCTGGCCCTCAAAACGCGCCTGGCGCCGGCCGAGGATGCCTTTACCTCCGGCCTGCTGCACGATATCGGCAAAGTGGTGCTGGCCATTTTCTGCCCCCAGGAGCTGGTCGGCATCCTGGAGACGGCCAGGGACGATGGCCTGATCTTTTACGCGGCCGAACGCAAACTGGACAGCTGGCCCCACAGCCAGATCGGCGCTTTTCTGGCCCAACGCTGGATGCTGCCCGACACCCTGGTCCAACCCATTGGGCATCACCATGGCGGAACGGATCACGGCGTCCAGGACCCTCTGAGCAGCGTGGTCGCCATCGGCAACAGCCTGGTGCACATGATGAGCGGAGAGGCCGGCTATGGTCTGGCCCTGGACGGACGTCCCCCGGAGATTCAGAAACCTGTGACGGGGGTCCTGGGCAATCCCGAATGGTTCGGCCAGATCAAGCAGGAAATGGACAACGCCTGCCAATTCTTTAAACAAGGATAGGGTCATGGTTGATTTCAAACATACGGTCCTGTGCGTAGACGACGAAGCCAATATTTTGAATGCGCTCAAAAGACTGCTGCGCAAAGAGAATTATCAACTGCTGACCTGCGCCAGCGGCAAGGAGGGTCTCGCCCTTTTGGAGCAAAACGAGGTGCACATGGTGATTTCGGACCAACGCATGCCCGAGATGAACGGTTCGGAGTTTTTGCGCCAGGTGAACGAACGCTATCCCCATATCATCCGGATCATCCTCACCGGCTACACCGAGGTGGATACCATCACCAAGTCCATCAACGAGGGGCATATCTACAAATTTCTTCTCAAGCCCTGGAACGACCCGCATCTGATCCTGGAGATCCGTCAGGCCCTGGACCAGTACGATCTGATCGAGGCCAACAAGCAGCTGCATAAAAAGACGATCGCCCAGAATGAAGAATTGAAGCAGATCAACGAAAACCTTGAAAGCCTTGTCCTGGAACGCACCCGCTCCCTGGAAATTCAAAATCAGGCCTTGCAGCTTTCGCATTGCATTTTGGAAGATTTGCCGCTGCCGATCATCGGCATCAGCACGGAGATGATGATCGTGCTGGTCAACAAGGCGGCGCAACAATACTTTGCGGCCGACACGCCGCTGCAACTCGGCGATCATATCTGCGAATACTTCGATGGCCTCGATCCGGCGCAGCTCGTGGAAATGATCGCCACATCCCGGCAACAGCCGCTGTGCGCCCGGCGTAAAGCGAGCGGCGCGCAATGTGAACTGGAACTCAGACCGCTGACCGGCCGGCATGCCGGCCGTGGAGCGCTTCTGATTCTCCAAGCGGACGCCAACTGAGACAAAGGAACAGCACCATGGGGGATATGATGAGCACAATGGAGAAAACCCCGTCCGCCATCGGCCCGTCGCCGGCGGCGCCCACGGCCCTGGAAGAGGCTAAGCAGGTATTGTTCATCGATGATGACGAGAACATCCTTAAGGCGTTGAAGCGCGTGCTGCGCGCCGAGCCTTTCCGCCTTCACCTGGCCACCAGCGGTGCCGAGGCCCTGGCGCTGCTTGAACGCGAAGCCATCCAGGTGGTGATCACCGATATCAGCATGCCGGTCATGGACGGTTTGAAGCTTCTGGAGGAGGTCGCCCGCCGATATCCCGAGACGGTTCGGATGGTGCTATCGGGCCGTTCGGGTACCGCTACGATCATCGAGGCCGTCAACGCGGGCCGGATCTACCGCTATATTCTCAAGCCCTGGGACGATGACGATCTGAAGATCAATGTACACCATGCCCTGGCGCTGCATACCCTGCAATCCGAGCGCAATCGCATGTTGGACCTGCTCCAGGAGCATAACAAGATGCTCGAAGAGCGGGTGGCCGAGCGCACGCGGCAGGCGCTCGCGTTCGAACGCCAGGCGGAGATCGGTCGCTATGCGGCCCAGATCGTGCACAACCTGAACAATCCGCTGCATGCGTTGACGGCGGCCATCGATTTGCTCTCTATCTATGTGGCCGGAGGCCGGTTGCACAAAGATGAGATGGAAAAGTACCTGGCGCTCGCCGGCAAGGCCACCATGGATCTCACCGCGATGGTGGCAGGGATTTTGGCGCATGCCCGGCAGGAAAAGAGCAGCGTTCGACAGCCCCTGGACCTCAATCAAATGATCCAATCGGAGTTGAAATTCATGGAGATGGTGCCCGAGTTCAAGCACAAGATCAAGCGCAAGGTGCATCTGGACCCGGCCCTGCCGCGCGTCATGGGCAATCCCATCGAAATCAAACAGATCCTGGACAACCTGATCAAAAATGCCTTGGATGCCATGGCCCACAGCCCGGAAAAGCGGTTGACGGTCCAGACCCATGCGGAAGTTGGATATGCACTGATCGAGGTGGCCGATACCGGCGAAGGCATCGAGCCGGCCCACTACGACCGGATCTTCGCGCCCGACTTTACTACCAAGCCGCCGGGCAAAGGCACCGGCCTCGGGCTGGCCAGCGTGAAAACCATGGTCGACAGCTATGGCGGCCGCATCGACTTTCACTCCGAACAGGGCAAGGGGACCACCTTTCGGGTATGTTTGCCCGCGAGCTATAAATCGATGATTTCAAACGAGAAGGGGAACACTCTATGACACGGCACGCCGTTCTGCTGGTGGATGACGAAAAAAATGTGCTCAGCGCTCTAGAACGCGCCCTGCGCAAAGAGCCTTACACATTGTTGACGGCCGCCAGCGCCGAGGAGGGGCTCAAACTGTTGTCGGCCCGGGAGGTGAGCCTGGTGGTCAGCGATTATAATATGCCGCGCACGAACGGGCTGGCCTTTCTTAAGCAGGTAAAGGCGGATTACCCCCATATTCTGGGCATCATGCTCACCGGACAGGCCGAGCTGGAGATTGCCGTCAAAGCCATCAACGAAGCAGGGGTGTACAAGTTCATCCAAAAGCCCTGGAACGACGCGGATCTGAAGATCACGCTGCGCAGAACCTTGGAGTCCCTGGATCTGGTTACCGAGAGGGACCGCTTGCTGCAAAAGGTGCGCAGCCGCGACACTATCTTGAACGAACTGGAAAAGAAACACCCCGGTATCACCAAGGTTGAACGCGACGCGGACGGGTATCTGCGAATCGACGAATGAGCAGGGAAGAAGCCATGGACATTCTAGTAGTTGAAGATGATCCGATCAGCCGCCGATTCTTGGAGAAAGCCATCACGGCTATGGGCCATCAGGTGGCAGGGGCCGAGAATGGCCGCCACGCGATCGACATCGTGGAGGCGCAGCCCATCGCGCTTATCGTGACCGAT
Source organism: Desulfatitalea sp. (assembly GCA_049287895.1). Classification (GTDB taxonomy): domain Bacteria; phylum Desulfobacterota; class Desulfobacteria; order Desulfobacterales; family Desulfosarcinaceae; genus Desulfatitalea. Next base: position 7,826 of record JBAQGR010000098.1, on the reverse strand, counting down.
TGGAGGATGCCGGAGATGGGCGGCATGGAATTGTGCCGCCATATCCGCGGCGCGAACTTCAACCGTTATATTTACATCATCGTGCTGACCGCCATGGACCAGAAAAAAGATATGGTCGAGATCTTCCAGGCGGGCGCCGACGACTATATCACCAAACCTTTCGACCGCGAAGAGCTGCGCGCCCGTTTGCAGACCGGCGTGCGCCACATCGAGGTGGAACGGCACTATCTGCAAATGCAGTATACGCTCATCGAGAGCCGGAATAAACTCAGAACCGTATTCGATGTGCTGCGGGAAGAGATCGTTTCCCTGAACCCCGATTTCACGATCATTTCGGTGAACAAGGCCTTTATGGACCGCATCGGTGGCAACCCCGACGCGATCGTGGGCAAAGGCGGCCGGGAGTATTTCGACATTCGCGTCGAAGAGGCGGTCCGGCGCGCGTTCGAGACCCAAGCGAAAGAACATATGCTGCTCACGGAGAGTGACGGCGATGTTTCGATGCGCCATCGCCAGGTGGAGGTGCTGCCCATCCAGGACAACGCGGCCCATGTGGTCTCGGTGGTGGTAGTCATGCGCGATGTGACCGAGGAGCGCAGTAAGGCCGCGGAGATCGAGGCCCTCAATGACCGCCTGACCCACACCGCGATTCAGGTGGAGTCCGAAAACCGGAAGCTGGAAAATGCGCTCAAGCAGATCGAGGCGACCCAGGCCCAGATGATCCAATCCGAGAAGATGGCAAGTATCGGCCAACTGGCGGCCGGGGTGGCCCACGAGATCAACAACCCGACCGGGTTCGTCAGCAGTAATCTCAAAACCTTGAACGATTACAAGAGCGACATTTTCGCGTTGATCGAAAAATACCGCCAGTACAGGGAACGCTTGCAGGAGACCTCTGTGCGCAACGCATTGGGCGCCGAACTGAACGCCGGCATAGACGAGATCGCCGCTTTCGAAAAACAGATCGACATCGACTATCTGATCTCCGATACCACCGCGCTGATTGGTGATTGCCGCGAAGGCACCGAGCGCATCAAGAAAATCGTCCTGGATCTGAAAGACTTCGCCCACCCTGGCAAAGATGAATTAAAAGCGATGGACATCAACGCCGGATTGGAATCCACCTTGAATGTGGTGAAAAACGAAATCAAATACAAGGCCACGGTGCACCGCGACTTCGGCGATCTCCCTTTGGTCATGGCCTTTGCCCAGCAGCTCAACCAGGTGTTCATGAACATCCTGGTCAATGCGGCCCAGGCCATTGAAAAAAAAGGTGAGATTCACATCAATACCCGGGCCTTGAACGGTTGCGTGGAAGTGGAGATCGCCGATACCGGATGCGGCATCCCGGCCAAGAACCTCACCAAGATATTCGATCCCTTTTTTACGACCAAAGAGGTGGGCAAAGGCACGGGCTTGGGCATGAATATCGCCTACAACATTATCAAGAAGCATAACGGGACGATCGAGGTGCAAAGCGAAGTGGGCAAAGGCACCACCTTTACCGTGCGTATACCGATCGAGCGTCCGGACGGAAGCGAAATAGCGGCAAAGGAGTGATATGGGTTCCTTCCATATTTAGGCACTTTTCAGGCTTTTATTTTGATCCCCATCTTTTCCAGCAGGGCGCTCGGTCGGCCTTTGATAAAATTGAGCAGCTCGGCGCGGGCGCGGGCCATTTCCACTCCCTTTTGGGTCAGCATGTCCATCAGCTTTCCGAAAAGCTCCCTGCGCTTGAGCCCGCTCGGGCTGATGTCGCGTCGGTCCGAAAAAGCATCCATCAGGGTCGAGCCGCACGGGCAGTTGCGAAACAGTTCCACGATGGCCTGGTCCTCGTCATCCGCCGTGCTCTTCAGCCCGCTTTTTTTTTGGATACTTTCGGTTTCTTTGATAAATTGTTCTACTGTGGCATAGGTTCGGCCGCAGACCGCACACTGCTTGGGGAAGGCCGATTCCGAAAGGGCCTTGAGGCCTTCAAATAAGGTGTCGAGATTTTGATCCATAGATGTACCCCATGTTTAAAGTTTGTCTCGTTCCCATGTTCCCGCATGGGAGTGACGCGGATGAGCCTTCGTTTCCGGCGGCCTGGGCCGACATAGCCAGTTAGGCATTTATACTGTTTCCAGCTTGACGCTGCAAGCCTTACCATCTATTTTACTGATAGCTTTTCTTTGATCTAACCCCCATTGGGCTCAGCTCGCAACTCGCTCGACTTGTGACTGATCCTGTCCGGAATCGATATACGCCCCATGGATGTCGAAGGGGCGCCGCGCAATGCAACCCGCACCTGTTGTGGGTATCGCCTGCGGTATCCAAGTGGCTCTTATGAGCGAGGAAAACGTGCCGGACATCTCTAAAAGAATGCAGGCCATGTCCCTGCATACATTCCTGACCCGACTGATCTGGCTGTGTGTGATACCGCTGGTGCTGCTGGCCGTCTATCAGGCCGCCACCCACGTTCGGGCACTGCAATCCCAGTACCACCAGCAAGCGGAGGATCTGGCGCACAACGTCGCCGCCGCCATCGACCACCACCTCGCCGCCCGCATCGCCGGTCTGCAGATGCTGGCCGCATCGCCGCTGGTGGATGATCCGCCGCGCTTGAGCGAATTCTATCGTGAAGCACAGGGGTCTCGCGAAAGTTTCGGCAGCCACATCGTCCTGGCCGATACGGCCATGCAAATGCTTTTAAACACCCGCGTGCCTTTCGGCGAATCTTTGCCCAAACTGCCCACGCCCAAAGGTCATGCCGCAGCACCGGAGGTGCTGGCAACCGGCCGACCCTCGGTCGGCGACATGTTCCATGGCCCCATCGCCAAGGAGCCCCTGATCGCCATAGCGGTGCCGGTGGCGCGCGCCGGGCAAACGCGATATCTCCTGCTCAGCACCATCGAAGCCCGCCAGTTCCAGCAGCGCCTCGACCAGGTGGCGCTTCCCCCTGGATGGATTCTGACGCTGCGCGACGGCAGGGATGAGGTGATCGCGCAGCGTGCGCCGCCGGAGTCGGCGGGCCGATCGGCCGAAGGGAGTGCCCAGGGGCACTTTTTTACCGTTCCCTCCGCTGTCGCGCACTGGTCGGTGGCCTTGGGAATTCCCCTTGCCATTTATCACGGCCCGCTTGTGACTGTGGCTGCCGCGCTGGCGGTGGCCATCCTGATCGTTACCCTGATCAGCGTGTTAGGCGGACGGGTGGCCGCCCGGCGGTTGGGTCGCGCGGTAAAGTCCTTGGCGCAAACGCCTCCAGCCCCAGCCGGGCGGCCGCGCATCGCCGAGATTGAAACCGTGGGCCACATGCTGGCCGATGCGGCCGTCGCGCGAGAAAAGGCGGAAGCGATGCGACGGGAGGCGGAAAGCGCACTGCGGAATCAAGAGCTGCTGCTGCGTGAAATGGGCCGTATCGCCAAGATCGGCGGTTGGGAGTTCGATCCCACCACCGGCCGCGGGACCTGGACCGAGGAGGTCGCCCGTATCCACGACCTCGATCCGGCGGACGAAACGAGTCTCGCACAGGGCATGGCGTTCTATCAGGGCGATTCCCACGCCAAAATCGAGAAGGCGGTCATGGAGGCAATCGAACGCGCGATCCCCTATGACCTGGAATTGGAGCTGGTCACTGCCAAGGATGTGCATAAATGGGTGCACACCATCGGGCGTCCGGTGGTCGAAAACGCGAGGGTTGTGCAGGTGCGCGGTTCTTTCCAGGATATCACCAAGCTCAAGCAGGCGGAGCTGGCTCTGCGGGACAGTGAGTACAAATTCAGGATGATCGTCGAAAACAGCCGGGATATCATCTATACCCTCAGCGTCCAGGGCGAATTGCTCTTTGTGTCACCCGCCATCTCCCATTTGCTGGGTTACGATGCGGCCGAGCTGATCGGCCGCCCTTTCCAGTCCATCCTCCACCCCGAAGACGTGGCGGCCTGCGAGGAGGCTTTCCAACGGAGCATCCGGGAGGGTGTTCGCGTTCCGGGATTCGAATACCGGGTCCGGCATGCCGGGGGCGAATGGCGCTGGCATAATTCCACCGGAGGCGCAGTGAATGATGCGCGTGGCAACCTGTTGCATTTTCAGGGCGTCGCCAGGGATATCACCGAGCAGCGCAAGCTCGAGGAGCAGTTGCGCCAGGCCCAGAAGATGGAATCGGTGGGCCGGCTGGCCGGCGGCGTGGCCCACGATTACAACAACATGCTCAGCGTGATTCTCGGTTATACGGAACTGGCTTTGGCCAGGGTGCCCTCCGCCGAACCGCTGCACGCCGACCTCAAAGAAATCTTCAATGCGGCCCGCCGCTCCGCGGACATCACCCGGCAGTTGCTGGCCTTTGCCCGGCGGCAGACCATTGCCCCCGAAGTGCTCGACCTGAACGCCAGCGTGGAGAGCCTGCTCAAAATGTTGCGGCGACTCATCGGCGAGGATATCGACCTGGCCTGGCTGCCAGGGTCGGGCCTGTGGCCGGTGCGCATGGACCCCTCCCAACTCGACCAGATCCTGGCCAACTTGTGCGTCAACGCCAGGGACGCCATCAGCGACATCGGCAAGATCATCATCGAAACGCAGAACAGCCCCCTGGATGAAGCGTACTGTGCCGAGCATGCCGGATTTTCGCCGGGACACTATGTGCTGTTGATGGTGAGCGACGATGGTCACGGCATGGACAAAAAAGTACTAGATCATCTTTTCGAACCCTTTTTCACCACCAAGGAGGTGGGCAAGGGTACCGGTTTGGGATTGGCCACGGTCTACGGCATCGTCAAACAGAACAATGGTTTTATCAATGTGTACAGCGAGCCGGGTAAAGGGTCGACCTTCAGGGTCTACCTGCCCCGGTACACGGGCCAGGCTGTCGATGCCCCGAAGGCGAAAGCCGGGGAGATACCCAAGGGTCGCGGTGAAACGGTGCTGGTGGTGGAGGACGAGGAGGCGATTCTGAAGCTTGCCAAAAAAATCCTCGAAGGAATGGGCTACCGTGTGCTGACGGCTATCGGCCCGGGCGATGCCATCGGCCTGGCCGGGCGGCACGACGGCGCAATCCATCTGCTGATCACCGATGTGGTGATGCCCGGAATGAACGGCCGCGAGCTGGCCGAGCGGCTGCGAGCGATTCATCCGGAACTCAAATGCCTTTTCATGTCCGGCTACACGGCCGAACTCATCGCCCACCGCGGGGTGCTGCACCAAGGGGTGCATTTCCTCCAGAAACCGTTCTCCACCCACGAACTGGCGCACAAGGTCCGGGAGGTGTTGGATCAATCGTAGGGGCGACCAGCGGTCGCCTTGGTCCGGTCGTCCCTACCGGAGACGGCGCAGGTCGGCGATGTGGCGCGCCGGATAGACGCCGGTGGGACACACCCGGCTGCATGCCAGGGCCCGTTCGCACAAGCGTTCGCCGTCGGGAGCGGCGGCCCGGGCCAGCAAGGCTTTCCGTTGATCGGCCGGCGCTTTCTGCATTTGATTGTGTAAAGCGGCCAGGGCCGCGGGCCCCATGAACTCCTCGTGCGTCCGGGCCGCCGGGCAGACCGAAACACAGGCGCCGCATTCGATGCAATTCTCCAGCCGCAGGGCCGCGCCGCTGTCGGCCGCCGTGCTGCCTTCCAGGGGCTCGGCGGCTTTGAGCAGCGCCCAATCGGCATCGATGTCGCGGTAAAAGCCGGTCATCTCCACGGCCAGATCGGCGATACGTGCGAAACCGCGCAGGGGCTCCAATACAACGGTGTTGCTTGGCAGCTCCCAAACACGGGTGACGCAGGCCAGACACTCGACGCCGTTGACGATGCAGGCGCAGGTGCCGCAAGCGCTGTGGTGGCACGAGTGGCGGTAGACGAGGGTGGGGTCCTGGGTCAGACGAATCCGCTCCAGGCAGTCTAACACTGTCATGGTTGCATTTACTTCCAAAGTAAACGATTGAAAACTGGGCGGGTCGATGGCGCCTGGTTTATAACGCGCGATCTTGAATTCGATGGTGCGGTTCTGGAGGGTGCGATCAGGCTGGCCGATGGGGGTCATTTCAAAACCTCCCAGTGGCCGCCTTTGGCCGGGCCTTTTCTGCTGATATAGCCTTTGGATTTCATGATCTGAATGTTTTTGTCTGCCGCGGTCCTGCTTATATGCAAGGTTTTGGATAGTTCGCTAACGGTTATTTTAGGATTTGCCTTCATCAGTCCCAAAATGGCGACGCGATTCTTCCCCAACTTTTCATCCAACTTTTCATCCAACTTTTCATCCAACCCACTTTGGGTAGAACCACTCCATCGTCCCTCCGCAAACGAGAACTCCACCCACAGTCCTGAAGGCTCGTAAAGCAATCGCGGTTCTGGAGCGCCGGCGGCGCGGCAGGATTCCAGGATGCGCTCGATGCCCCGCCCCCATGATTCGATCATCCCGGCCCGGAAAAAAACGCGGGCCACGTCGGGGTTGAAGGGTTGGGAAGAGTGCTTCGCCAACAGTTTCTCCACCGTCCAGTCGGGCGGCAACTGGCCAGGATTCCAAATCATCAGCTTGTCGGGGTACACGCTGATCTGGATCGAAATCGCGCTGGCGTAGTCCTTGTGCACCACCGCGTTCAGGATCGCTTCGCGCAAAGCAGGCTCGGGTACGGGATAGGTCTCGATCCGCTGCAAGCCCTCGTAGGAGATCCAGGCCTTGAGGTATTTGGCCTTCAAGATCGCGATCGCCTGGTTGACCTGCGAGAACAGGTCACCGTGTACTTCGTCCTGGTACCGCAGATCGACATTGCTCTCGAAAAAACCGATCTTGAGGAAAGCCCCCGTGACAAACCGTTCCGGGTCGGGGTGAAACAGCAGGATCGCAGCGCGCTTGAGATAGGTGCCCTCCTTCAAATGCAGCTTTTCGATCAAGGCCGGATCGGGCTCCGCCAGCATCTCCGCCGAGAGTCGCTGACTTTTGGCAGCCTGCTTGCGAAAATCAGCGAGTGCTTTGGTATCCAGATCGCCGATGCGCGTGTAGGGCACCGGCACACCGTCCCAGTGGCGCCCCTGCTTGCGCAGCAGAAACCGGTCGAGCGCCGCGCCCCTCAGTGTTTGATTGGTGCTCCCGCTTCGGTAGCAATATTCGCCACGGTAGCTGATTGGATTGGGGTACGGCTCGACGGCGATCTCCAGATACTCTTTGTCCGCTTCGTCGCGCAGGTTCACATCCGCCATGATCCCCAGCAGATCGCGGATTTTGTTTGGGAGTTCTTCGAGCAGCTTGCGGGCATTCTCCAGACCTACGACCGCCCCTCGGTCATTGCGTCCGATCACCAACACGCCACCCTCGGCATTGGCAAAACCACAAATCCAGCGGAGATATTCGTCCCGCCAGGTCTCCTTCCATTCGATGCGCTGGTTCTCTTTCATCCCATATCCCTTTAACGATGATCGCAAACGGCTCTTGACCGAGCCGCTTGCTTGTTGTACCTTTGTATAGACAATGTGTCAACTGACACGGGAGGTTCAGATTATGATCAAAACCCTTACCAAACATGGCAACAGCTTGGCGCTGGTGATCGAAAAGCCGGTCCTGGAGCTGATCGGCGCGGACGCCGAAACCCAGTTCGACATCTCCACCGACGGACAGGTGCTCATCCTCGCTCCGGTGAAAAATGCGGGCCGCCGCGAAGCTTTCAAGTCGGCTCTCGACAAGACGAACGCCAGGTACCCCAAGGCCCTGAAAAAGCTGGCGGAGTAACCGGTGGACCCTACCTTTCTTAGCCTGGCCGAGGCGCTGGAAATTCACCAGGACCAGGTGGCCCGGTACGGCGGCGCCTCCGGCATCCGGGATATCGAGCTGCTCAAGTCCGCCCTCGGCATGCCGTCGGCTACCTATGG
>JBAQGR010000097.1:0-1772 GCA_049287895.1 Desulfatitalea sp. | reverse complement strand
TCACCGGGATACTTGAACAGGACGCGGTCCCCTTCGGGGGTGATTTTCGACCATCCCTCGGAATAGCGGCGGCCCCAGCTTAAGGCCAAGCGTCCATCTTGAAGCTTAACGAGGCATGGATCGCAAGCGCGGTCCAATCCGGTGTATGCCGGTTCTGTCCACGTTTTTCCGTTGTCCGAACTCCAGGAAGCGTATAGGGGGAAATGATGTCCCGTGCGCATGATGCACAGCAATCTTCCATCATCCAGGCGCGCGATGGCAGGCTCCACGAATCCTTCCCCTATCGGGTCTCCCGGCTTGGGTACGGCGACGCTGGCCAGATAGTGCCATGTACGTCCATTGTCGGCGGATGTCACGATAAATGTGCGCATCATGAATTTTACTTCGTGCTTGGAACTTAAGTCGTTGGGCACCAATTCGTCTTGTTTGAAGTTGCCGTACATACTCATCAGCCAGGTCCCGTCGGGCATTGCGATTATGGTACGGTACACATAAAGGCCATACCATTCGCCGCTTTCATGCGGTTGTTGACCACCTTCCGGGACATAAATCGTGACCTGTTCCTTTGGCAGTGTCTTTAACGCATCCGTCGATCGCCATGCGCTTACGCTGTAGACACCGGGCTTTTCCAATTGAGCGGGGCCACCCAGTGCATAGAACAAGCCCGCTTTTACGAGCACGGCACGCTCGGGCGCGGTGTTGATTTCTTCCACGTCCACATTCTTCTGAGGTACGATGGTCTTACCGCCGTCGCTGCTCATGAGCTGTTTTCTTAGGTATATGGTACCGTCTTCAGCGCGAAAGCAGCGTGTCCACCGTCCGTTGTCCAGACTCTTGATCTCGCCGATACTCTCGATAGCTGAATTTTTATCGTTTGGAACGAAAGGTTTTTTATTCATAATAATTTGCACAGCGAAATATATCGGGATGCAAAGAAGGAGAACACCAAGCGTGGAATAAATGATTTTCTCTTTCTTTTCCATTTATGGATATCTCCAAATGCAAGGGGCCGGGAGCGAAAATGCGGCGTTGGAAAAAGTTACGCCTCGACGATCAGTTTTGCCTCTGCGAGTTTAGCGATGATGTCATAAAACCGCCATACCGGAACCTTTGCAATATCGGCGATGTCGATCAGATAATGCCGTCCATCACAGTAAGCCAGCAGGTTCATCATGTCCATGACGTGCGAGGTCGAACCTTTTATGCTGACCGCCGGAAACAACCCTCTTTTTCCGAGTTGCGGTTCGCACTTGACCGTCGCGATATAGCGATGATTGTGCTCCAGTGCCGTTATGCATTTTCGCAAAACATCGAATGATCCACCCAGCCCGCTCGGACTGACTATGGCCAGGTTATCTTTTGAAGTGTGGTATTCCGGATACTCTCGATATTTGGACCTCATTATCGAAACCACCGGCAGGTCGACGCCGGGGCTGCAATATTGGCGCTCATCGCTTCCCCGGTCGAGAAAAGAATACCTCTTGAATTCGGGTGCATGATGGTTCAGTACGTGTGTTGAAACCTTGTCGGCGACGGTGTCTCCGAGTCGCGTTGGGACAAATGAATAACTTCTTTCGTCGCCGACGCACGTGACCACGAACCCAGCCACTGTATTGGCTTTCATCGCTTCCAGGTGCCGGCTCAAGTAAAAAATGGAACCGATGGTTTCGGGAATAAACAAAATTCGATAGGTGTACCGTCTTTCCGGCAGATCGCCCAGCCATCGACCGAGGAATGCCGTAACGCAGATTCCCGAGAGATTGTCGTTGGCC
>JBAQGR010000096.1:0-15544 GCA_049287895.1 Desulfatitalea sp. | reverse complement strand
CAACCGCCGAATAGACATGGGGAAAGAGGCGACAGATCAAGGGCCGCACGGTCAGCGGCAGACGACAGCCCGTGGCGGTCAGAAAGAGGCAGTCGCCGTTGGGCTGACGCATTAGGACCCGCCGGCTGCCGTCAGGCCGGAAGACATGTTGCTGCCAAAGAGGATCTTCGGATTGATCGGCATAGGCCATGTCGCTGCACGCGCGGTACTCATAAAAGGCCTTGAGCCGCGTATGGATAAAAATCCGGCGGCAATCCCCCCAGGTAACATAGATATCGTGCTGCTGGCAGCAGGTGCGGCCGACGCGGGCGCACTCGCGGCACACCTGGCTTTGATCTACGACGGACGCGGAAACGGTCCCGCGCCCCGATGCGCTCCAATGACCTTTGGTCGCAGGCAATGACCCACTCATATCATTGGCCTCCTTTCCGGCAAGCGTATCCGGAAGGTCTTGGTATGGCAACGGTTGCTCCGCAAGCCAGCCTACCACTACCGCCTGAACGAAAATGCCCCTTTTAATAAAGGGGCTGGGCAACGAGCGGCTCGGTTGGACCGAGCTGAAGGCGGAAGGATCAAAGGAACGGCCTTCGATCTTCCGCCTTCAGCCGCAATGGCTTCAGAGGGCATCCGGATATTGAAACAGCTTCCCTTCGTAGTTCTTTAAAAGCACATTGTCTCCATCGCGACCCTGGAAGTAATCGGGTGTCAATGGGATTTTACCGCCACCGCCGGGGGCGTCGATGACATAGGTCGGTACGGCGTAGCCGCTGGTAAAGCCACGCAAGCCACGGATGATCTCTATACCCTTTTCCACCGGTGTGCGGAAATGGGCCGATCCGGATATGGGATCGCACTGGTACAGATAGTAGGGCCGTACGCGCATCTGGAGCAGATGGTGCACCAGGTCGCGCATCGTCTCCACCGAGTCGTTGATGTCGCGCAGCAAGACGGTCTGGGAACCCAGGGGGATACCGGCATCGGCCAGGCGCTGGCAGGCCCGATAGGCTTCCGGCGTACATTCGTCCGGGTGAGTGAAGTGCAGGCTCATCCAGAGTGGATGGTGGCGCCGCAACATGCGCACCAATTGGGGCGTTACCCGTTGGGGCAATACAGCCGGAATCTTGGTGCCGATGCGGATGATCTCCACATGCTTGATCTGCCGCAGCCGGGTCAACAACCAGTCCAGGCGCGCATCGCTGAGGGTGAGCGGATCTCCGCCCGACAACAGGACGTCGCGGATGGTCGGGGTGCGGCGAATATACTCCAACGCATTTTCCAACCGCCGCCGGTTAAAAAAGAGCCGGCCGTGGCCGACCACCCGGGAGCGGGTGCAGTAGCGGCAGTAAGTCGAACAAAAATCGAGGGTCAAAAACAGAACCCGGTCGGGATAGCGATGGACCAGGCCCGGCACCGGGCTTTGATTCTCTTCCCCCAAGGGATCGTCGTCCTCGCCCTCCATTTTCACGAACTCGTCGATCACCGGCACGACCGTGCGCCGCAAGGGATAATCGGCGCCGTGACCGACCAGCAAGCTCAGGTAGTAGGGCGTAATACCCAGGGGCAACTTGGTTTGCAGGCATTCGGCCGCCATTTTCTCCTGGAGCGTCAAATGGAGAAATCTTTCAAGCTGGCCCAACGTGCGCACGCGGTTGGCGATCTGCCACTGCCAATCGTTCCATTGACGTTCGGTGACGTTGGGATAATAGCACTGCTTGAAACGGCGACGGGGGGTTGGGGTGTCGAGGGGCAAGCTTTGAATGACCAGCTTGCGATTGGTTTTGCTTTTGGCAGGCGGCTGTAAAGAGACAGGACAGCAAGCCTGCTGGCTCGGAGGTTCGTCTTCTACCTCAGCGCCGACTTCCGTGGAACTCGTGGCCTTGACATCGGTTTTTACAATCATCTGGCGACAAGGATTGCGATGCATCGTTTTTCTCTCTCCTCCTGAAGAAGATTCGGTTTCTGCCCGTTGTCCTATCCTTGTGTGGACCCAACGCTCAAGCGATCAATCTTTGGCGTCGCATCCTATACCCCTATATACCATTATACTATTCGGCTTCAAAACGCCCACCTTTTTTGCCATTTTTGCATCGGCGGTTTCGTTCGTCGCACCCTTTTTCCAAGGGCTGCATATCAAAAGGTATGCCAAGGTAAATTAATATGAAATATCGGCTGGTTGCATTTTGTATCCGAACGATACCGGAATCCGTTGTTCCGATTTTTTCCGGACCCGAAGCCGCCCGGGGGCCCGGACGGCGCTTATCGAAATATAACATTCTGTTATTTATCCACATATGAATCCGGACCACGGTGGCCGGGGCCGAAATAAGAGGAAATTTCAGTTCTTTTTTTCGATGCCAATGCGGTATCGATAAGTCTGTTCGCGGCCATCGCTCTTTCACTTACCTCTTCGATCGCCATGGGTTAAATTATTGGGCCTGTGATGACTTGTGAATGTCGATGATTTTGGTCTTGTCGGCGTACTCCATGGTTTCATAATGGGTGATGCCCTGGAGCTTGGCGGTGATGCTCCGCATGCGCTCGATCTGCGCCAGGGCCTTTTCGATATGTTGGGCGCCGTTGTGTTGCGAACCAACTTTGGCGGATAGAATTTCCAAATAGCCGGACAGGGCCTGAAGCGGCTGGTTGAACTCGTGGCACACGCCGCCGGCGGTTTCCAGGACCCCCTCCAGCTTCTCTTTTTGCAGGCGGTCTCTGGCCGCTCTGTTTTTTTCGGTCAAATCGGAAAGTACAACGACATTGCCTATGGACTCGCTGCTGGGGTTTTGGATGGCAGCCATGCTGAAGAGAAAATCGCGGCGCGATCCGTCCGCGCACTGCACCTGCTCTTCGAAACTATGAAAACCGCCCTTTTGCGCCATCACCATCTCCTGGTGTTGATAGGTGGCCGCCAGATCCGGAGGAATCTGATCAGGCATCTCCAGCGGACGGCGCCCGATGATCTGATCCCGCGTCAGCCCCAGGATGTTCCTGGCAAACACTTTGTTGCACCCCTGATAGATACCCTGGGCATCCTTGAAGTAGATGGGGTTGGGAATCGTGTTGATCAGCGCATCCAACAGCTGCAGGTATCCGCGCAGTCGATCTTCGGTATTTTCCCGATAGACCTCCTTCTGGAGGTGCTCTGCTTCCAAATGGTGCAGTTTCGAGTTGGCCGCCTGCAGGGCGTTTTGCAGTTTAGCCATGCGCCGCTTTTGCTGGGGGAGGCGGTGAGCGGACCACACCCCCCAACCCAAAGCGAGAAGAATAGCGATCCATGCATACACTGGCAAGGGCAACGTTCCTTTGGACTCTGCGCAAAACAGTCTACTTCGTCAGCGCTCGGACTTTATTCAAGAATACCTCCAACCACCCTTTTGTCAAGCGATAGCCTCCATTCAGGAAACTATTGCGAATTTAAGGCGATCTATATAATGATGGCCGCACATCTTGCGGAACATTGCTGGTTGATTTTTTTCCAAGGAGAACCCTATGCCAACTACCACCGTGCGCTGGACAACTGGAAAGCAGTTTGTGGGTACCGACTCGCGCAACCATTCCGTCGTGCTTTCGGGTGACAATCCGGCCAAAGGGGTGAGCCCTTCCCAGATGCTGCTCATCGGCTTGTCGGCCTGCACCGCCTATGATGTACTCGATATCATGATTAAAAAGCGCAAGCCGCTGACGATGTTGGAGATTGTTGCCGAGGGCGAGCAAGATCCCAAACCGCCCTGGGCCTATCGCCGCATCCATTTGAAATACCGGGTCAGCGGCAACGGATTGACGGAAAAAGCTCTCACCCAAGCCGTCCAGCTCTCCCAGGAAAAATTCTGTTCCGTGGCCGCTACCGTGCGGGGGGTGGCGGAAATTTCAACTGAAATTGAAATTGTGGCCTTGCCCGAGGAGTAATCCCCTGTAAAGCGCAGCAAGGGAGGTATGTTTTTTGCAGAAACCCTTTTCAGCTCAACTTTTGCGTCCGCATGCCGATAGGACTCATTAAGGTTTGGTTATTAAAGGCACCCGCTTCGAATCGAATTTGATTTCGATGGGTTAAGCAGAGAGAAGGCGCTTGGCGATGGCACCGCAACGATTTGCCAATCATTGGCTGGGTATCGCGCTATTTGTCGCGCTGACGTTTTTTGTCACGCCGCGGGCCCAGGCCGACATCTACGTATATGTCGATCACCAGGGCGTCATGCATTTCACCAATACCCCCACTTCCAGCAACTATAAAGTCTACATGCGCGAGATCCCCCAGCCGCCGCGCGCCTGGTACAGCATCGAAAGTTATGACGATGTCATCGCCGAAGCCGCCAAACTCAATGGCATCTCCTTTTCTTTGCTCAAGGCGCTGATCCATGTGGAGTCCTATTTCAACCCCCGGGCCGTCTCTAAAAAGGGCGCCATGGGCTTGATGCAGATCATGCCCGAGAACCTCGCGACGCTGGATATTACCGACCCGTTCGACCCCTGGGAAAACATCATGGGGGGTTCGCGCTATCTCCGATCCATGCTGGAGCGTTTCAACTACCAGCTGCCCCTGGCTCTGGCCGCATACAACGCCGGCCCTTCGGCCGTGGAGCGCTACAACGATATCCCGCCTTACAAAGAAACCGAAGATTACGTAAAGAAAGTCATGCGCTTTTTTCAAATCTATAAAAACAGCTGAATACGGTCAATCGGCGCCATAGGACGCCGAGATGTGGAAAGGACACGCAGCGGTTGGACTAATTTTGCGGGTTATGGGACGGTGAATACTTCAGAATTATCCCCGAATGCTTTCAATGGTCTTGCAAGACAAGGCCAAGTACTTCGATCCGTTCGGCCTTTTTATTGACTTTGATGGCGAGGGTCCATCAAAGCGCCGTATGCTTTTTAGAGATCGGCTTGGGGTCCGCCCGGGACGGACCCTCATATCAGGGGCCGAGTCGCGCCAGCAGGGCCACCAGGAGCTGCCAAACTTGATCCACCGACGGAATATAGAGGCGTTCGGTGGGCGAATGGGGACTTCGAATCGTGGGTCCCAGGGAGATCATCTGCATGCCGGGGTATAGCGCGCCGATGATGGCGCACTCCAGTCCGGCATGGATCACCTGGATCACAGGTTCTTTGGCAAAGATCCGAGCATAGACCTCTTTGGCCGTTTGCAGCAGCGGAGAACGCATCTCCGGCGTCCACGGCGGATATTTGTTTTCTTCATGTGCTTCTGCCTCGGATAGTTCGGCCACCGCGCGCACCGTGGCGGTTATCTCTGTCAGCCGGGACGAGAGAGCGCTGCGTTGGCTGGAGAGGATGTGCAACCGGCCCGCCTTGACTGAAACCGTGGCCAGATTGCTGGAGGTTTCCACCACCCCCGGCAGATTCGGTGACATGCCAGCCACCCCATGGGGCAGGGCCAGGAGCAGCCAAATAGCTCGCTCGGTGGCTTCTATGGTCAGTCCGTCTGTGGAGGCGGGCGTATCGTGACTTGTTTTGATAAACAACCCGGCTTCGTTGTCACCATACTCCTTGCGGACAATGGCTTCCATCTCCGCCACCGTGCGTTCGATGGTGGCTGTGTCGGCAGCAGTGGCGACCCGCGCTTCCGAGTCCCTGGCAATGGCGTTATGCCGCGATCCGCCGGTGAGGGTGATAATTCGTAATTCATTTTCTTGATGGAGCGCTGCAAGTGTGCGGGCCAAAAGTTTGTTGGCGTTGGCGCGATGCTTGTGGATATCGATCCCCGAATGACCCCCGGTGAGCCCGCCAACCAATAGCTTGTAATTGCGCCAGCCGGCAGGAAGAAGAGCTGTGGCCAACATCAAGTTTACGGCGGTCTCCATGCCGCCGGCGCATCCAATGGTAAAAATACCTTCGTCCTCGGAATCGAGGTTGATTAAAATCCGGCCGCGGATCAGGTCGGGGCCCATCTTTTTGACTCCGTTGAGGCCGGTCTCTTCGTCTACGGTGAAGAGCAGTTCAAGGGGTGGCCGTTGCAGCGTTTCATCCTCGGCCACGGCCAGGGCATAGGCAATGGCAATCCCGTTGTCTGCTCCCAGGGTCGTGCGGTCCGCAGTGAGCCAATCCCCCTGCCTTATGGATCGTATCGGATCGCGGGCAAAGTCGTGGAGAGAATCGGGCGTCTTTTCGCACACCATGTCCATATGGGCCTGGAGCACCACAATGGGTGCCTTTTCATACCCGCGAGTGGCCGGCAGGCGCACCACCATGTTCCCGGCTGCATCCCCGCTGGTCGCCAGATTTCTGGCCTTGGCCCACTCTTGCAGCCAGCGACAAAGAGCGGCTTCGTTTTTGGAGCAGCGTGGAATGGCATTGATCTGCTCGAAGTAGTCAAGGATCCGATCACAACGACTATGCATTCAGTTCTCCCGGAATAGGGTTTTACCAGCGTCGCCGAAGCGCTGCCGAGGTAACGGGCAAGCGCCTACGCTGGCGAACATACGGCGCAGACCCAACGATGTCAACCACAATGAAAAGGCATCAATATCGAGTCGTTAAAAATATTCTCCATAATATATTGTTGACTTTCGGGTTTAAGTATGGTCGAAAATATAGCCTTTTGTGGAAATCCTCAAACACCAAGAAGAACCCTACTCCACATGGCATGTGTTCCATTGCAAGGTCCATACACGGATCGCTATTATAACCAGGAGGAAAGACACCATGGGGCTTCATTCGCTTTCCATCGATAATGGGTTCGTCGTCGCGCTGATCTCTCTAATCGTTGTTATCCTATGTATGACTGTACGCGCAATATTCCTGGCTAAACCGCGGAAAAAGCCCGTGCGGCCTGTTCAAACTCCTCAACCCGAAGAACAAAGCCAGATAAAGGTCGTTCCAGGGTGGGGTGGTTACGACAGCAACCTGTTCGGAGATCTGTCCGCCAGCGCTACCATTTGCAAATCCATCGCGGAGGCCGTCGGCGAGCCATTTAAACTGGCCGTTCTCTACCATCAGCTAGAGATGAGTAATTGGCCCCACCCGCACCTTACCATCCGTTCCTTGCGCGAAGCTGAATTATTAATGCCCGCCGGCAATGGCCTCTTTGCCTGGAGCAAAATCTGATGAAGGCCGGAAAGGAGCCCATCGGCTCTCCGCAAATAGCGTCCATACGCGACTACTTCTCCTTCCAATTACCGATTTCTTGAGGTGGCGCCATCCTTTGCGCGTCACCTTCAACAGGCCCTACAACGGGTATTTCCCTTGATTGTTCCGATGGCCTGTGCCAACATGCAACTATTGCTACGCCCTATAGTAATACCCGTTTTGTCACGATCTGGTTGACTTCTTTCGACGCTATGTTTCTCGCGCTGCGTTTTCTTTAGGACCCGGCCATTTGCCGGTTTTTCGCCGTTCGAGAACTGCAGTCCATGGGACCATCGGCTTTACTACCCCAAACCCAAGGAGACCGTATGATCGCAAGAATTTTGATCAAGCGACGATTTAAGGAAGGCAAGTCCCGGCAAATTATTGCCTTGCTCAATGAACTCCGCTCCAGGGCCATGCTTCAGCCTGGCTATATTTCCGGAGAAACCCTTTCCAAAAAAGGGTTTCCTTACAACATGGCGGTCATCGGCTCATGGCAAACCCTGGAAGCCTGGCGTCGATGGCGCGATAGCGATGAACGCAAAAAGTATGAAGCGATGTTGGAACTATATCAGGAGCGGCCCACCGAATACGAAGAGTTTCTGCTCGGTACTCCCCTGAGCCTGGAAGAACCATCTGGACCAAAGGATGATTTATGAAGAAGTGGCAATGCACTGTGTGCGGTTATGTTCATCAAGCTGAAACTCCCCCAGAAAAATGTCCGGTGTGCGGCGCGGACAAGACCCTTTTCGTTCCAGTGGTTGCTTCCGCCGAAGAGAGCCCGCCGGATAACGGACAGCCTGAGAGGGCCGGCACCGAAGAACCACAGAAGCAGTTCAGCCCCGGGAGCGCGAGGATCGCGGCTCCCTGGAGTCGCAATGAACGCCTGTCTGCCATCGCCCAACTGCTCACGCAATGGCACGGCCACCCCATTGCAGTGCACATTCCCAACGGGTTGCTGCCGGTCACGGTATTGTTCGGCCTGATCGCTTTGCTTTTTGGGTCTGAATCCTTTGCCATCGCCGCCCGTTACAATATGATGCTTGTCACCCTGGCCATGCCCATCGTCATCGTCACTGGCATCATCGACTGGATCAACCGATTCGGCGGCCGAATGACGAGCGTATTCAGAAATAAAATGATTTGCGCCGGCGTGGTGACAATTGTTTCAATTGTGCTCTCTATCTGGTGGATCGTCCAACCGGAAATCTACGCGCGCGGTTTTTTAGCCAATGGCCTGTTCCTGCTTCTGCACCTGATTGACTTGGCCGCCGCCGCACTGGCCGGGTGGTTTGGCGGCAAGCTGGTTTTTAAAAAATAGCCCCTCTCTTTTTCAGCCAAAACAACAGCACCCGCAAACCCTTATCAGCTAAGGGTTTGCGGGTGCTGCGCGACCAGGGGTCTAAATTTGGACGATCGCATCTTCGGCCATAGTACTAACCCGCCTTTTTCAAGCCCCCTAAATTCAGCCCCAGGAATCGTATTCCTTCCTGTGGGCGATCGAAGCTGCCCAATCTCGATCCTTTTCACGCCAAACCGCCCGCATTCGGTTTTGCAGACAATTTTCCACTGAAGGCTGCTCTCCAACTCTAAAACCTGAAAGTACCAAAAAGCCATTCTCAGACGTAAGCGCCACCAGACGCGGCATCAAGGCGACAAGTGTGGGTGGGCGCAAGTTGGCCATCACCAGATCATAGGGGCCGGTCGCTAGTCGTTCGACCGACCCGGGGATAATGTCGAATCTGGCAGCCACCCCATTTTCTCGTGCGTTCATTTGCGCCTCGTAGCAGGCCACCGGATCGGTATCGATCCCCACAGCGCGGGCGATACCCAGCAGCAACGCGGAAATGGCCAGAACGCCGCTTCCGGTGCCCACATCCACGGCCGATGTGGCCGCTAACCCTTTGCTTTGCTCCAAGGCCGCCACCGCGCGATCAACACCGCGCAAAGCCAGGCAAGTCGTGGGGTGGTCTCCGGTGCCAAACGCAGCGCCAGACGCAATACGCACGCAAACAGCCGCGGCGGTCAACTCCCTGCTGCCCCCGCCCAACGCAGAGCAAAGGTAGATACGATCCGATAAACGCTCCAGCCCACCGCTTCCCAGGGATATCATAGTAGATCCATGGCGCAGGACATAGCTCACCTCACCGGCCCTGGCCATCTCCTTGAGTGTTTCCCAGAGTTGCCGGCGTGGGATATTGGGGAATACCTCAATCAAGGTCCGAACCAAGACGGCAGGCGGCACCCCCCCAACGCTTTCCTTCAGAAGCATCACTACGCGTTGTTTTATTGAATCGGTAGTCATCGTCACCGTCTCGTAAAAAAGCCTTGCCTCTTTGGTAAAGAAGCAAGGCTACTCGGAATCGCATCTGCGCGAGAAGAGCTACTTGGAGGATTCCATTTTTTTAATCTCTTCGGTGTACCATTGGGCGAATTCAAACATGCCGATAAAACGATCATCGTGGTTGATGATGCCCAAGGCCATTTCAAGTACACCTCTGCCGTATGCGTTGCTGTATTTGTCTTGGCCACACTGCTGCAAAAATTCGCGGACCAGTTGCTGCGTCGTCCGCCGGGTCACATCGCGACGGATATCGATAGGGTCCTTCGGCTCTTCGAAGGGGTCCCATCGGTCATACCCTCGCTTAAGAATCTGCTTCTGGCGGCGGGGAGACATGGTGTCGAAAATCGCTTTTTTGCGTTCAACGCTACTCGGTTCGGCCATGGATCCCCTACTCCTTTTTACCGGAGGCATCTGTTTCGGAATCACTCTTGGAACGCACCCCAAGGTACTCCTCTGTATAATCGGTGAGCAGCGCCATGGACAACGGCACCAGCATTTCGGGCAATCCCGGAAAACGGCTTTCAATGGCCTGGGCCAAGGCAAACGAGATTTCATAAAGCCGCTGATAGATGATATCCAATTTAACCGTCGGATAATTCTCGCCCGGCGTAAATCCGCTGATGCCGCACGTGTGCGCCTTTCCACCGATCACAGTGGGAATCCCGTAAATACGGCAGGTGATCGGCCGGAATTCGTACAACGCGCAGCGCTCTGCATCATCGAGTCCCGGACAGCGCGCCCGATGCAACGCCATCTCCTCCAATATTTCGGCTTCCGGCCGGCCCTCCTCATGCTCTTTGAACGCCTGGCGCTTGAGTTTAAAAATCTTGCGATCTGCTGCGTTGGCGCGCTCGATCAGAACCGTTCGGGCTTCTTCTACAAAGAGTGCGTCGAATTTCGTTTTGATATAGAGCGCCTCGACCAGCGTCAAATCAAAAAGAGCATGGCAGCAATCCGAGCAGCGTTCTTTGCATCGCACGCACTCACCGTACTCCTTCTTTACCTGCTCGAAAACAGCATCCGCTTGCCGGACTAATGCCTCATACTGTTTAAAAAAAGGACCCAAATCCATTGAAAATCTCCTCACTGTTTCACGTGAAACAATTTGTACGCGTTCACACTGCTCTATTCGTAGCGCCTGTTGTAAACCCCTCCTCCGCGACTTTGCGACGCCGTGGAAAGCGATAGTTTCATCGCAACAATAGTGTTTCTATTTGCCAATGCAAAACTTTTTAAAGATGGCGTCCAACACCTCTGGTCCGGCGCACTCCCCGGTAATTTTTTTGATTTGGGTGACCGCCCGCTGAAGGTCCAATGCCACTATGTCAACAGGCTGTCCTTCGTCAAGCCCTACCAGTGCGTGCCGAGCGCCTTCTAGTGCCTTTTCCAGCGATATCTTATGACGCAGATCGCAAATAACGCTACTGCCTTTCGGGCTCATTTGATCGTTTTGGAAAAATCCAGCGATGTCCTCTTTCAGCTGGGCCATCCCAGCTCCGCTGAGCGCGGAGATACGCACCGAACGCAGATTTCGGTACGCATCCGGAAGATCGATGTCTATAGAAGCATCGATCAGATCGATTTTATTGACTACGAGCAGAAGACGTCTTTCCTTGATACGCCGCAAGATTTGATTGTCTGCTGCAGCTGGCGTTTGGTTGGCCTCGATTACAAATAAGGTCAGGTCGGCGCTCTCTATGGTCTCGTTGGTTTTTTGGATACCGATGCGTTCCACTGGGTCGTTGCTGTCATGAAGTCCGGCCGTGTCAATGATGTTCACAGCGATACCCCCAATGGTAGTAATCGCCTCCACGGGATCACGGGTGGTTCCGGGAATCGGGGTTACGATGGCTTTCTCGCGATCGATGAGTCGGTTCAACAGGCTCGATTTACCAACGTTGGGGCGCCCCACGATGGCCAGCCGAATCCCCTCGCGCATCAACTGACCGCTTTGGTAACTATTGATAAGCCGTTCAATGGGTGCGATAATATTGTTTATCAAAGCAGTCCGAAGTTGTATGGCTTCGGGGGCGTCCGATGAGACATCCTCACCAAATTCAATGCCGGCTTCAATATCGGCCAGCAGTTCATTCATCTGTTGTACTATGGCTTGAATGCTGTTTTTCAACCCGCCGCCGAGTTGTTGGGCAGCAATAGAAATGGCGCTCTCGCTGCGCGCGTTGATAAGGTCGGCCACGGCCTCAGCCTGGGTCAGGTCGATGCGACCGTTGAGGAACGCGCGTCGCGTGAACTCACCGGGCTCAGCGAGCCGTACACCCCTTTGCAGGATGAAACGCAAAATCTTTTCAACGATGATGGTGCCGCCGTGGGATTGAATCTCCACCACGTCTTCGCGCGTATAGGAGTGCGGGCCGGGCATGACCGCCAGCAGCACTTCATCAACCGTCTGTCCGTTGAGTGGATCGATGATGTGACCGTAATGGAGGTGGTGGGGCTTTAAAGCATTCGCGGCACTTTCCTTTTGCATCATGGCGCCGGCTGGGCCGATTCGAAATATAGCTGTTACCGCAGCCAAAGCATGGCTTCCGGATATGCGCACAATACCGATGCCGCCTCGACCCGCTGGGGTAGCAATGGCCGCAATGGTCTCCTGCCCCATTATTTTGGGATTAGCGCTCCCTGTTGCCAGGCCGCTATCATTATTCGAGATAGATTTTACAGAGAACATTTTCATTCGTGCCCACCGGGGTTTTCCCACCGTTGCGCAAGCATCGTTGTACCGCTTGCGCAATGTGCGGCACCGCTGCTGTTTCTCGCTAACCCTTGCTCCGGCGTTTACGCTTGGGAAAAATGACTAGCTTGCGATAGTAGCCTTCGCCCATGCTTTGAGTGCGGACCGCCGGGTTGTCCTTGAGGTGTAAGTGCACGATGCGGCGATCGTAAGCGTTCATTTGCCCGATGGTCACAGGCTTGTTGATCTTTTGCGCCTTTTCCGCCATTTTGGTGGCCAGCTTCTGCAGATTGCTTTTACGCGCGCCCAGATAGCCTTCCACATCCACCATCACGCGGATGCGAGCATCGTTCTTTTTGTTGATCATTTTTTCAAGAAGGTATTGAATGGCTTCAAGGGTTTGCCCCCGCTTGCCGATGAGCAAGGCACTGTTTGCACCTTCGACCTTGAAGAGGATGCGTCCGTTGCGCTTTTCCGTTTCGATTTGGGCCCCTTCGGAGATGAAGTCCACCAATCTATGCAAGGCCGTGAGCCCATCGGCAGCCGCCTGGTCCATATCGACGCTGTTGACGCTGGACGCCTCTCTTTCGTTGGGCTCCTCTTTTTCCTCATCATCGAAGGCATGGTCAACCAGTTGCTGGGCCTGGATACGCGCCTCCTTTTGAACATCAGGGGCGGCGCCCTCCCCTCCTCCGTTGGTTTTGACGCGGATTTTGGCTTTCTTCACCCCAACGAAACCAAAGATGCCCGATGACCCGTAAGACACCACATCATACTCCAGCTCCGCGACGGCGCGCTTCATCTCCTGCCCGGCTTTCTCCAATGCCTTTTCTACACTTTTTCCTTCAAATTCAATGTATTCGTTCATGGTTTTGACCTCCAATGAAACCTCCCTTAATATCTGCCTCGTTTAGGCTAATTTCTTTTGCGTGTAATACTGCTGCGCAATGGACACAAGATTGCTGACAAGCCAATAAAGAACGAGCCCGGAAGGAAAATTAATGAAAATGAAGGTGAAAACGATGGGCATCATCATCATCATTTTGGCCTGCATCGGATCACCGGCCTGCGGCGATAACTTCTGCTGCAAAAGCATGGTAGCACCCATGATGATCGTGAGTACAGGGATGCCGTACGGTTCGTCCATGAATGGAATTTTGAACGCAAAATGAAAGAGCCGGTCCGGTGCTGAAAGGTCGTTGACCCATCCGAAAAAGGGCGCGTGGCGCAATTCGATGGCTTGGTATAACATCCGATAGAGCGCAAAGAAGACTGGCATCTGAATCAACATGGGCAGACAGCCGCCCATGGGGTTGATCTTGTAGGTGCGATAGAGCGCCATGGTCTCCTGGTTGACCCGCGCTTTATCATCCTTGTACTTATCACGTATCTCCTGCATCAATGGTTGCAGTTTGCGCATATCGTTCATGGATTTGTAGCTTTTCTGCGCCAACGGCCAAAAGATCAGCCTCGTGATGATCGTCAGGATGATGATGGCGATACCGTAATTGGGAATATAGCGGTATATGAAGTTCATGAAGTAGAGGCACGGCTTGGCGATGAATTCCACCCACCCAAAATCGATGGCCCGGTCAAGATCGTTATTGGCCGCTTTCAAAACTGAAAGGCTTTTGGGACCCATGAACAGACTGTAGGCCAACGCTTGACTCGTTCCTGGAGCAATCGCGCCAAGTTCTGTAACTAACTGATTTTCCAAGTTTTTATCTTTGTAGGCGAGCAGCATTGTCCCTTCAATGGGCGTCTTGCTGATCAGGCTGCCCATGAAGTACTGTCCCTCGATGGCCACCCAACGGATCTTGCCTTCAAATTTGTTCTGCTCAGCGATCTTTTTAATTTTGACCTGTTCCAATCCACCGTTGATCAGCCCGCTGGGTCCTTGAAATCCATAGGCGCCTGCTTCGAGCTCCGCCCGGTCGCGCAAGCCGACCTTAAATGCTCCCTGAATCGCTTGGTCGCTTTCATTGTGAACCGTAATGTTCAAATCGATAAGGTAGCTGTCGGGGAAGAAACGATAGCTCTTTTCAATGCGGACACCGTCGGCTGTAACGAAAGTGAAACGCAGGTCGGTGGGTTCACCCTGTACCGTAATGCTGTCCGCTGCAATGTCTGCCGTAAAAACCGCCTTTTCCAGTGCCGCGCCGCCGGCTCCGTCGAAAGAGCTCAAAACAGTACCCCCAGCCACCTCTTTGGGAATAAGTTCTTTATTGGGCGAGTCGGCGTCAATCGTTTCACGATATGCCTTGAGCACCATGCTGATGACAGCCGCCCCCTCTTCAGACACAGTTATGCGGTAGAGTGGTGTGTCCACGCTGACGGATCGCGCGGATCTTGAGGGTTGCGCATCTTTCAGTGTTGTTAGTTCGCCCGTAGTCCGCTTTTCGACAGCCTCTTGTTTTTCGGCCGCGGGCGTCGGCTTTTCCTGGGGTGTGCCGCTGGCGCTCGTCTCCTGGGCCTGTTCGGCGGGAATATCGGGTTTTTTAGGTGCAAAGAAAACACTCCACAATAAGAACACGAGAAAGGACAGTGCGATGGCAACCAGAAGGCGCTTTTGTTCCATTCTTTTCTCCTTACCCACCGTATGGCTACGGTAAAGTTCAATAACGCTGATGTGTTTCCCGGTCGGCAGGAATAGTGGAATACCTTTAACGGTGTTGAGCGGCTCTTTTGGTCAAGTGGTGTGCATGCCCACTTAGGGAACCGGATCGAATCCCCCGTCACACCACGGGTGGCACCGCAAAAGCCGCCTGCACGCGAGCAGGCCGCCTTTTAGCAAACCATGCCGGTCTATGGCTTCGAGCGCATATTGCGAGCACGAAGGCGCAAAGCGGCATGCCGGTCCTATCAGTGGCGAAACGACGAGTTGGTAGGTACGAATGAGCACCTTGGCGAGAATAACGCTGGGTTGTCTACTCATCTCGGGATGATTCAATCCGTTTAAAAAGCTTTTCAAGAGATCCAAACACCGCGTGGTGACCGCTATCGGCAGCCTCTTTTTTGGCAATCACGTGGATATCCCAAGGGTGTTCCAGCGTGCGGCGATTCTGCCGGAAGTACTCACGCGTGAGGCGCTTGATTCTATTGCGCGTCACGGCATTGCCAACTTTACGGCTGACCGTTATGCCAAGGCGGCTGCGCTGGCGCAAACTGGTTTCGAAGAAAGCGATAAAGTGCTGACTGTGAACTTTCCTCGCATGCGTCGCCAGATGAACGAATTGGGCGCGCGTGAGCAGTCTATCGTCCTTGGTAAAGCGGTACCTCAATGATTTTTCTTTGGATTCCAATCCTGCTGAATACTTAAGTGTCGTTGGGTCGCGACTCGGTGACGCAGAACACGATAGGCTTAGCGTTCTACTGGGCCAGTCGCTTGCGACCTTTGGCACGCCGGCGGTTGATCACCAGCCGCC
>JBAQGR010000095.1:0-1817 GCA_049287895.1 Desulfatitalea sp. | reverse complement strand
ATCCTTCACACCACACGCTGGCCACTTTGGGTTTTCCCATGGTTTCCTCCAGTTTGCGATCGTTTGAGCCGTCTGAGCCGTCCGAACGCATTAGCCAACCAGCAGCAATTGCTCGGCCTTGGTCCGGATATCCTGCCAGCTCCGGGCAGCTCCCGGCGCGTCGATGCCCTGGGCCAGATCCTGTAAAATCTCCCAGGTCGGCTTGACCCCTTTGGGCGGATCGAGCACTTTGGGCTTGAAGAAGATCTGGGCGCCGTCCATGCCGGTGTAAGATCCGTCCTCCTCCAGCCACAGCGGCCGGGGCAGCAATACCTGGGCGATTTCGGCCAGGGCGCTGTCGAAATAGGGGGTGATGACCGCCAGAAAATCCGGGGCCGGAGCGCCTTTTTGCCAGGGCCTCAAGGCTTCGCCGCGTTCTTCGCCCAGCAGCAGCAGACCGCCGCGCGCGGTGTTGCTCGGGGCGTGACGAGCCGCCACGCCCAAACGCCAGGCCCCCGCGCTGTTGGCGCTGGGCGTTAATACTACCAGGGCAGCGCTTTGACCGGTCGCTGTCTGGTTTGTGCGCACCAGCTTGTACAGCTCCGTCAGAGCCTTGGCGTCCGGGGAACCTGCGATGATCAGCGGCGCCTGGGCCGCGGCGTACGCCTGGGCGATGCGCTGGAGCGCGGCCTGATGTTCGGATGGCAATGCCGATTTGCCTTTGGCCGGCGTTGCCGATGGTCCGGCCATGCTGGTCAGCAGGCTCAGCACCGAGGTCAGATCCTTTTCTTCTACCGGCAGATAGTCGCTGCTGAAGAGGGCCGCGCCTTCGATCGTTCCTATGGTAGCGATAAAGCGCTTCTCTTCGATACGCGCCCGACGCAGCAGGGATAACAGCATGGGGTGGGTCTTTTGCGGATCGGCGCCGGCCACCAGAATCATATCGGCTTGGCCGATCCGTTCCCAGGAGACCTCCTTGGCGCCATTGCCTTGGACAGCCGCCAGGGTGCGGAATCGATCGCCGTCCAGGGTGTCCACTTCAGTGCCCCACCCATCGACCATCAACTCTTTGAAGAGCATCAGCGCCTCGTTGGAGAGAGCGCCGGAAGCAAAACCAAAGAGCTTGCCGGCGCCGTCCCGCTGTTTCATCGCCACCAACCGCTCGCTGATGGTGTTCAAGGCCTTCTCCCAGCTTTGCTCGCGCCAGCGGCCGTTGCTCTCCTTGACCATGGGGACGAGCAGGCGCTCCCCTTGGGTTTTGAGTACTTCGAAGCGACCCTTGTAGCAGAGCTGGCCGCGGTCCGGCCGGCCGTCGGTGCCGGAGAGGAAACCTTCGATTTTGATGAGTTGGTTGTCGCGCACTACAGCCAGGGTGGGACACAGCAAACCGCATCCGGCGCACAGCGAAGCAATGGCGTCGCTCTGGGCCGGCTGGCCCTTGACCGCGTAATGGGTGCGGTAGCGGCTGGAGATGGCGCCGGTGGGGCACACCTGCAGGCAGGCGCCGCAGTTGATGCACGTGGAGGCTTCCCTCTGCTCCAGAAGGTCGAACCCCACGAGAGTTTTGGGCCCGCGGTTGTGAAACCCGAGCACGTGGCAGCCGGCGATCTCCTGGCAGCCGCGCACGCAGCGGCCGCACAGGATGCAGCGGTTATGGTCGATGGTCATGTACTCGCCGGTGACGTCGGTGGGGAACCGGGCAAACGACTGGGAGACCGTCAGGTGGTCCATTTGCAGGGCATAGGCCATCTTTTGCAGTTCGCACTGACCGCTGTCCGGGCAGAACATGCAGTTGTGGTTGCGCTCGGCAAAGAGCAGTTCCAGGGTCATGCGGCGGC
>JBAQGR010000094.1:0-6467 GCA_049287895.1 Desulfatitalea sp. | reverse complement strand
AAAGTTGCCGGCGTTGTCGGTGGTCAGGCTGATCTTGCGCTCGAAGCCGTTGAGGCTGATGATCAGGTTCAAGGGCGCGTTGGGCACGCTTTGCTGGGTGTCGCGCAGCACGGCCCGGCCGCTGATCTGGACATCCTGCAGGCCGCTGGTGACCGGCGGCGTGATGCCGGTGATGGCGCCGGTGTAGTCGGTCTCGATGATCGCCACGGCCTGGGTGGAAGCAAAGCCGCGCATGACGAGCTGATCGTCCTGGCCGCAGTGATGGTAGATGTTGGCGATGGAGAGGCGCAACGTCATCTCGTCCGGCGCGCCGGCCGGCACAGGGATCTGCACGGGGGCGGATTCGAAGATGGCGCCGGCGGCGATGCGTGCCACGGTCTTGCCGTTGCTCAGGGTGACGACGCTGGCCCCCAACCCCTGCTGCATGGGCAGGGTGGAGAGCACGTTGTCGTCGCCGTCCAGCAGGGTGAAGACCGCTTCGTCCGAGGCCTTGTTGCCGTGGTTGAGGGCCGTGACGATCTCGATGTCGGCTTCGCCGGTGTTTTGCAACGTAAACCACACTTTGCCGCTGCCGCCGCGGATGAGTTCCTCGTTGTAGATCTGCAAGGCCAGCATGCCTTCGCCCACCTGGATCTCGCCATGACGCACGATGCGGGCGGTTTCGCCAGGGTTGGGGGTCATCTGCACCGTGACCGCCAGGGGCGCCACGTCCGGCAGGTCGCCGTAGCCGGCCACGATCACCGGAATGACGCTGCTCTGGTTGCCGGCCAGGGAGAAGAGTTCGCTGGGATGGTCGCTGCCGTGCAGGTTGAGGATCAAGCGCAGGTCGTTGGCGGTTTGGCCGGAGAGATTGGTGACGGTGTACTCCAGCTTGTTCATGATGCCCCGGCGCAGCAGTTTGTCGTCCGTGCGCTCGGCGCGGATCGCCGGCAGGCGGATGGTGCGGGCCTGGCTTTGCACATCGTTGGGGTCTACGGCGATGACGCTGTATTCGCGCGGTTCGCCTGCAAAGCCGTTGTCCGTCATCTGGGTGGCGCTGACCAGGCCGGTGTTGACCTTCACGGTCTGGCCGACCGGGCCCATGTAGACATCGAATCCCGAAAGGCTGCCGCCGGGATGGGTCCAGGAGAGCACCGGCTTGGCGTCGTCGGCCTGTTCCACGGTGATGGTGTCCGCGGGCAGCAGGTCGAAGTTGAGATAGACCGAATTGGAGGGCGCGGATTCGTTGCCGGATGGGTCCACGGCGGTAACCACATAGGTGTGCGCCGTGGGTGAGGGCTTGCGATCCAGGGCTTTGGTGCCGTTGAAAGAGGCCTCGATGGGCGCCAACCCCTGTACGGTAGTAATCTGCATGGCATCGGAACGATAGAGCCGATATGTGACGGTTTCTCCAGCCACGGCTTGCCACTGGGCCTCGATGCCCAGGGGGATCAGCAGCAGGGTCAGGTTCTGGGGAGCGGCAGGGGCCTGGGCGTCGGCTTCGACGCGGACGGTGGCGCTCGGGCTGCTCTCGGCCTCCTGGCCGTTTTCGCTGCGCAGGCTGCTGACGCTATATAAATAGGTACCGTCCATGGGGGTGGCGTCCTGGAAGACGAGGGTCTGGCCCGTAAGGCGCGTCAGGACGGTAAGCTGGGATTGGTTGGGCGCCTGGCGGTAAAGTTGATAGCCTATCGCTTCTTCCACGGCGTTCCAGCTCAGATCGATGCGGCCGCCGGAAAGGGCTTTGGCGGTAAGGCCGCTGGGAGCTTCCAGAGGAGGCAGGTTGCCCTGGTAAACCTGGAAATGGTTGGGCGAAAGGATGCGGTCGCTGCTGTTGCCCAGGTTGTCTTCGGTAGAATGCATGAATTGCAGGGTTTCGACCTGGAGTTGCCCGGCATCGGCGGGCAGTTGGAAATCGGCCTGCCAGGTTTGGGCATCGCCCGCATCGGGTGCGATTTGGGTCAGCACGGGGATATGGACCGCATTGCGGCCCGGACCGGAGAGCCGATAGTCCAGGACCGGCGCAGTGCCGTCGGCCGCCGCTTCGTCGAGCCCGATGGTGACATGGACCGTGACCGGAGTTTGAGTGCTGTTTTGGATGGGCGAGGCCGGATCGAGGACGATGCGCCGGATGGCCGGGCCATCGGTGTCCATGAGCAGGCTCAACCCGTTATCGATTTCGGTGCCGCGGTTGCCCACCCGATCGCGACCGGAGAAGACCGCGTAGGCCGTGCCGCTGGGGGTGTCGGCGGTGATGGTGAAGCGGCCGCTGTAGCTGGTGTCGCCGGTCTGGGTCAGGGCGATGGTGATGGGCATGCCCGCCTGGGGGGTGATGCTCAGGAACGGCATGGCCATGAGCGTTTCGCTGAGCGTGACGCTGACATCGACCAGGCCCGGCGCCACGGCGCCGCTGACCGGGTCTACATTACCGTGGGGCGTATACTGGAGGGTGCTGATGCGCGGCAGGACGCTGTCCGAAGTGGCCGATACCTGGGCGGATGGGTCGCTTTCGTTCTGGGCATCGTCTCTGCTTGTCATGCGGTAGTACCAGGTGCCGTCGGTGGACGGCAAATCCCGGTAGCCGGTGGCCTTGATGGGTTCGGCATTGACCTTGGTAGCGGCAACGATGGCAGTAAAGGGCGCATCGCTGCGGTAGATGTTGTAGGCGGAGACCAGCTTGCCGCTGGGCTGGCCCCATGCCAGGCGCACCACGCCGCCTTCGATGGCCTGGGCGGATACGTTTGTCGGGGCCGAAGGCTTGGAAGTATCCACGGTGACGGTGATCTCCGGGCTCATGGGTCCTGTGCCGGAGCGGTTTCGGGCCGCGGCCCGGATGCGGTTGGCGCCTTGGTTCAGCGTCATGGTGGAAGAGAAGCGGCCCTCGGCGTCAACGGTCAGCGGCGCGCCGGCGGCTACACTTTCCAGATAGAGAATTACACTGCTCTCTTTTTCGGCCTGACCCTGCACCACGATGGCGGTTTGATTGGTCAGCAGGCCATCGGTCGGCTGGGTGATGGTCGGCGCCACCGGGGGCGCCAAGGCAACGATGAGGCTGTAGGATGCCGAAGAAGTATTGTTCAGCGTGTCGTATGCGCTGATCTCCAGGCTGTGGGTTCCATCGGTGAATTTTTGGATATCGATGTCCCAGCGGTACGGGGCGCTGTAATCGATGAAGAGCAAGGCGCCGTCCAATTTGAACTCGATGCGGCTGACGCCGGAGGGGTCCGTGGCGGTCAGCGTGAGGACTGCGTTGCGGGAGATCGTGCGGTTGCCGATAAGCGCTTGTCCGTCGATCTGCACGGCCGTGATCTGCGGGCCGCTTTCATCGGGCGTGGGCGTGGCCGACACCGTGGTCACTTCGGGTCGCTGGCCATCGGAGCGGTTCACGGCGGTGACGGCAAAATAGTAAGCCTGGTGGTTGGTCAGGCCGGCTACCTTGGCCTGGGGGCTGGTGGCGACCAGCGCCGGGGTCATGCCCTGGATGGAAGCAAATGGCCCGGAAGAAGAGACATACACGGCGTAATGCTTGAGATGGGCGGCGGGCGTGACCGGCGCCCAGCTCAGTTGCACATAGCCGTCATAGGGCTGGGCGGCCAGCCCCAGGGGATTGTTGAGCCAGGTGTAACCGGTCGTGACGACTCCGATGCTTTCATTGTTCTGGCTGTCGTAGCTCGTGATCCTGAAAGCATAGGCGGCCGAGGCGGCTAAACCAGTGCGCTCCAGGGAGGTGGAACCGGCCGGAAGCAGTTCAGCGGCGCCGCCGTTGAAGTAGACTCTATAACCGGCCAGATCGCTTTGGTTGCTCGTGGGGGCTTGCCAGGAGAAAACTAGGCGGTCGGCGAAGGATTGCACCGTGAGATGGTGAACATCGCCGGGGGCCAATTTATCGGTGGGCGTGGCCGATACGGCGGTTACGGCCGGGTTGAAATTGCCCATGCGGTCCACGGCCACTACGGCAAACCAGTAGGTGGTGCCGGAAGTAAGGTTCTGGACGACGTGGGTATAGGCGCCGGCGTTGACCGTGGCTTTAACGACCAGGGCCGAGACGTTCGTGAACGGCGAGGTCTCGTAGAAGATGCGATAGCTCTGGATGTCGCCGTGGGCCGCTTCGTTATAGCCGTTCCAGTTCAGGAAAACGCTGGTGCCGATGCCGTCGCCGCTGGCGGTCAGTGTCGTGACCGGCGACGGCGGAACATCATCGAAGACAATCGTCACCGAAAGGGCCGGGCTCAGGTTGCCGGCCCGGTCCCGGGCGACGAAGCTGAAAGCGTTCTCTCCGCTGGCCAGGGTTGCGGTATGTTGCCAAGTTGTGCCTTGCGTTTGATCGACGATCTGCTGGCCGTTGAGCAGGATGGCGGCAAACGCTTCCTTCTGGCCGCTGATGGTTTGCGTGACGTTGTGAGTGGGTGAAGTGACCGGCGCGATGACCGGTTGGGGCGGTGCCGTGGTATCCACGGTAAAGACCGATTGCAGCGGAGAAGAGACATTGCCCAGGTTGTCCACCAGGCGTGCTTCGACGGTATACGTACTGTCGCCGAAGGGGGTGGTGGGGACAAATCGGAGTAAACCGGCGCTGTCGGTCCAGGCACCGGCCACCGGGTTCAGATTGCCGTCCCTGATCGTATGGGTGACGGCCGTGGCATCGATGCCGCTGCCGGTTTCGGTGTAGGCAATGGTGACGGCTGCCGGCGCGTTGTTCAAGAAGACGTTGGCGGCCGGCGCCACAGTGGTAATGGCGGGCGCTACGGAATCGACTTCGATATCCACGAAGACCGGGTCACTGACATTGCCGGCCGCGTCGCGGCTGCGGATCTCCAGGGCGTTGGCGCCCTGACCGAGGCCCCGGTTGGCGGTCCAGGGGCCGCTGCCCACGCTGACATGGATGGAGCCACCGATCATGATGCCGGTATTGTTTTCGCGCGTGCCGGTAAAAGTGACGGTGGATTGATTGGAACGGTTTTGGGCCGGCCGCACCTGGATGGTGCCGGAGGTGACGCTTCCGCCGGTGATGGTGGGCGGGGCGGGCTTCAGGTTATCTACAGTAAAGGCAAAACTGTAGGCCTGGTGGTTGCCGGCGGTATCGTAGGCGGTTATCGACACCTGGTAGTTGCCTTCGGCCAGGGGTATCACACTGGGAGTAAAGTAGAATAAATTGCTGCTGACATGAGTGGTGCCGACTACGGGTGTGCCGCCGTTCGTTACGGCCATAGTGGCCAAAGTAGCGGCATTGTCCACGCTGCCGCCGAAACGGTCCGTAAGATAGATATCGATGCGGTTGACCTGCTGCACGGACACGCCGTTGTTCGGCGTGGTGTTGGTCAGCTCCGGCGGTGTGGTATCTGCGATGGTGCCCACAGCGGCCGTGCGGTTGTTGTTGCTTTCATTGTTTTCGGCAATAGCGTTGGTGCTGTCGCTTTCGACGGTGACGGAGGTGGCGCCGACTTGCGCGATCCACTGGTGGGTGACCTGCACCGATTGCCCGACCTGGAGCTGTTGGTTGACGTATTGGGTGCTTCTGGCTGAATTGATCTGGAAGGCAACGGCGAAATTCGGAACCGATGGGCCTGAACCGGTGTTCTGGACAGTGGCGGTGAAGGAGACTGTCTGCCCTGCCGTGATGCCTGAAGCAGGCGTCCAGGTCACGTTGCTGACCACCAGGTCGGGCTGGGGGTTGGCGGTGGTGAATTGCCAGATGGGGCCGGTGGTTTGGGCGCCGAAGTTATCACGCGCCACCACCTGCCAAAAGTAGGTGGTGTTGGGCAGGATACCCGTCGCGGAAACCGTGGCGGCAGTCAAGCCTTCGGCCAGGGGGGCCAGGCTGGCGCTATCCGTGCCCCACAGCACATCGTACAGAACCGTATCCGACGGGTTTGGGTCGCCGCCGGTCCAGGCCAGGG
This sequence comes from Desulfatitalea sp., assembly GCA_049287895.1. Taxonomy (GTDB): domain Bacteria; phylum Desulfobacterota; class Desulfobacteria; order Desulfobacterales; family Desulfosarcinaceae; genus Desulfatitalea. Next base: position 591 of record JBAQGR010000094.1, on the reverse strand, counting down.
TGGTGGCGCCGTTGGGGAAAAATACTCCGGTGGCGCCGTTGGCCGGGTTGGGGTTGTGGGGCACCAGGGGCGGGTCGTTGACCGGCACGCCGGTGACGCAGTCGCTGGGCGCCGTGCGCCAGGGAGTAAAGTTGACGTTGCCGTAGGTCTTGTCGCCGCTCAGGTTCGGTCCGCCGGCGTCGCCCCACCAGTTATTGATGGCCGACACCTGTGCGCTGGAAGCGTTATAGACGCCGTAGTTCGTATTGCTGATGAAGTTGTTGCCGCCGATCAGGGGCTGGGCGCTGGAAGTATGGATGCCAACCAGGTTATCTTTGATGTTGTTGCACTCGATAATCGTGCCGTTGCTGCCGGTGCCGTAGACGTAAATACCATATTGCTCGCTGTTGCGGATGGTGCTGAGGCGGATGGACGGCGAAGCATTGGTGATATAGATATTGCCCTGAGTGTTGCGGCCCCCGTACTCCACGGTGCAGTGTTCCAATTTGGTCAAAGCATCCCGCGTGGTGTCCTCGAAACGGATGTTGTACCAATAACCGGCAGTCGGCGTGGTGCTGTTGGCCGTAAAAAGGATGGGTTCGGTTTCGGTAC
>JBAQGR010000093.1:0-9197 GCA_049287895.1 Desulfatitalea sp. | reverse complement strand
TTGAAATCTCCCATATTGCCGGCAAGTGCAGGGTTGTCGTAGTTGATCTGTCCGGGGGTGGACCCGCTTAAAAGTTGCTGCGCAAAAAAGCCGTTTATGCGTCCCATGCCTTCCGCCATCGCAGTTTGCATCGCCTTATTCCTGGCTTGCGCCTGCAAATCGAAATATCGGGGTACAGCGACCACTGCCAAGATGCTCAGAATGACTATTACTGCAATAATCTCAAGGAGGGTAAAACCGGCATTGTCAAGTTCAGGTTTATGGTGGCGGCGTTTTTGAGTGATCATCTGGATTTATTCTCCATCAAGAGTTTTAATAACAGTAACGATGAAAAAATTGAATGCACAAAACATGCCACAATCTTGAAAATTATCAAATCCATTTCTTGGCGTTTAAGTTAGCATTAAATCGATATCTTATGCGCCGTTCAAGCTACCACTCAGCAGGTATTGTTTTTTTTCTGTCGTTTTTTTTCTTCAAAAATTGTAGTTTTTATTCTAAATATTTGAACGTCGAAACCATTTTTTCTCGCATGTCCACTTCAATTTTTATAGCTTGCGGCATCGATGTCGAACTTTTTCAAACGATGCCAGAGACTGCGCTCCTTGATCCCCAGCATCCTGGCGGCTTGTTTCTGAACGCCGCGGCATTGGGACAGGGCTTGGATAAGCATATTTTTTTCCAGATCCTGTAACCTTGAGTCGATATCCAGATCTTGCATGTTGCCCAACGGCTCTTCGGTTGAACTTTGGGGCCAGCTTTGGGTGGTGATCGAGGAGGGCAGGTGCGCCGGTTCGATGGTCTCATTGGCCATGACCGCCGCCGATTGGATGGCGTTTTGCAGCTCGCGGACATTTCCAGGCCAATCATGGGCCATGAGCTTTTGTATGCTCGTCGAGGTGAGCTTTTTGGATGGCGCCAAACCGCTCAAATAATGGTCCGCCAGCAGCGGGATATCCTCGCGTCGCTCCCTTATCGGCGGCAGTTGAATCACAAAGACATTGAGCCGGAAAAAGAGATCCTGGCGAAACGCGCCCTTTTTGACCAGATCGGGCAGGTTCTTGTTGGTGGCCGCGATGAAGCGCGTATTCACGCGGATGGCCTGTGTCCCGCCGAGCCTTTCGATACTTTTTTCTTCGAGGGCCCGCAGCACCTTGGCCTGGGTTTCCAGGGGCATGTCGCCGATCTCGTCCAGAAAGAGGGTGCCTTCATGGGCCAGCTCCATTTTGCCTAGCTTGCGGCTGACGGCGCCGGTGAAGGCCCCTTTTTCGTGGCCGAACAGTTCGCTTTCCAACAGCCCTTCGGGGATGGCCGCGCAGTTCATGGCCAGAAAGGATTTGTCACGACGCGGACTGTGACGATGGATGCCGTGGGCCACCAGCTCCTTGCCGGTGCCGGTTTCGCCGATGATCAGCACCGTGGCGTCGGTGGGCGCCACTTTCACGATCTGGTTGAAGACAGCGCGCATAGGCGTGCTCTGGCCGACGATGTCGGGAAAGAGCTCCCGCGCTTCTACTTTGCCCAATATCTCGGTCACCTGATCGAACACCCGTGAGTAGCGATGCATCTCATCGCCGGCGGCGGCGGGCGGTTTGCCGTGAGCCTCCGCATCTCCCAGAACCCCCATGGTTTGGGTTTTGTCCACGAAATTTTCCACGGGTTGGATCAGGAATCGGACCACCAGTAACCCGCACCCGAAGGTGAACAGGGTGAGCACCATGCCCCAAAAGGCCAGGGGCCATTGGGGCGGCAGGGCGTGGACCAGGTAGTAGCTTGTGAGCCGGTAGGCGACCAGCAGGCCGAGGATGGTGAATCCGGAGAAAATCAACGGAATGATCACATACAAATTGATGTGAAAGCTCGGATTCTTCATTGCACCACGCGCGACAGGTCCCACATGGGCATGTAGATGGCCAGGGCAAAAAAACCGATGATCGCCGCCATGCCGATGATCAGAATCGGCCCGAGGGCGTCATTGAAACGTTTGACCGCGTACTCCAGCTCCCAGTCGTAGTGGGCCGCGATATCGATGAGCATCTCTTCCAGTTTGCCCGACTCTTCGCCGATAGCGGTCATGTTGATCACGATGGGTGTAAAATATTGAGATTGGCGCAGGGGGCCGGCGATACCGCGCCCCTCTTCCAAACGCTCGGCCAACCGGGCGAACTCTTGGGCGATGGCGCGGTTGTTAATGGTTTCGGCCAGAATGTGCATCGAATCCAGGACCGCCACGCCGCTGGATTGGAGGATGGAAAAGATGCTGGCAAACCTGGACATGGCCGCCTTGGTGAAGAGTGGGCCCAACAGGGGCAGCTTGAGAAGTAGTTTGTCCTTCGTCAGGCGCCCTTCGTCGGTTTTCAGGTAATAGCCCAGGGCCACACCGCCCACCACCGCGGCCACGGCTAGAACAGGGCCATAGGTGATAAGAATCTTGTAAGCCTGGATGCAGATGCGGGTTAAAATGGGCAGGGTGAGCCCGGAACGTTCGAAAATGGAGGCGAATTTGGGGATGACATAGGTCAGCAGGACAAAGAAGGCCACCCCTAAAAAGGTCATGACAAATATTGGATATTGAAGCGCCGTGCGAATGTCGGTGCGGATTTTATGTTCGTGCTCCATGATGTAGATCAAGCGGTCCAGCACCTCCGACAATGCGCCGCTGGCTTCGCCGGCCCGGACCATGCTGCAATAGAGCGGTGTAAAGACCTTGGGATGTTTGCGAAACGCGTCGTGCAGGCTCGATCCCTGGGAAACATCATGGCTGATGCCGATGACGATTTTCTTCAAGGCGGGATCGTCGGTCTGGGTTTCAAGGGATTGCAGCAGCGGCATCATGGGGATGCCGGCCTTTAGCATGGTGCGGAACTGCTTGGTGAAGAGGATCAGTTCAAGCATGCGCACCGGCCGGACAAGCTTGGCCAGGCTGTCCATCAGGGCCATGGGTCTGGCCGCTGTCCGCACCCGGACTTTGGAGGGAATGAGGCCGTTATCCACGAGCATTGTCGTAGCGGAATCCATGGAATCGGCTTCCATGGTGCCGGAAATGGTAGCCCCTCGTTCGTTGATTGCGCGATAGAAATAGGTCGGCATGGCTCACATTTGTTTCATTTATCAGTTGCTGATTATGCCATTACGGCCGAGGCCGCCTCGTCCAGGGTTGTGATCCCCTGGGCCACTTTGTCGGCCGCGTCTTCTTTCAAAGTGCGCAAGTGGCCGGACTTCTGCGCGGCGCGGGTGATCTCCTGGGCCGAGCAGCGTTTGAGGATCATGTCCTGCACCACCTCATCGATGATCAGGACTTCAAAGACGCCGGTGCGGCCTTTATAGCCTTTATCCATGCAGTTGTAACAGCCGGTGCCTTTGACGAATTGGGCATCCTTAACCTGATCCAAGCCCCAGAACTGCAAGGCCGCCTTGGGCGGGTCGTGCGGTTTTTTGCAATAGGGGCACACCTTGCGCACCAGGCGCTGGGCGATGGAGACCAGCATGACCGACGAGACCAGGAAAGGCTCCACGCCCATGTCGATAAAACGGGTGATGGCGCCGGCCGCATCGTTGGTGTGCACGGTGCTCAGCACCCGATGTCCGGTCAGGGCCGCCTGGACGGAAATGCCGGCGGTCTCGGCATCGCGGGTTTCGCCCACCATGATGACGTCCGGGTCCTGGCGCATCAGCGAGCGCAGTCCGCTGGCAAAGGTCATGCCCGCCTTGCGATTCAATTGAATCTGGCGGATCTTGGGGACCCGGTACTCCACGGGATCTTCCAGGGTCAGGATGTTGATATCGGGTTGATTGATCCGCTTGAGGATCGAGTAGAGCGTCGTGCTTTTGCCGCTGCCCGTGGGGCCGGTGCTCAGGATCATGCCGTAGGGCTTGAAGATCATGCTCTCCAGTTTGGCGATATCCGCCGGGCTCATGCCCAACTCTTCCAGGGAGTAAATGCCGCTGCTGGTATCCAACAAGCGCAGCACCATGTTCTCACCGTAAATGGTGGGGATGGTGGAGGCGCGGATATTGATCTCCTTGTTATCCATGCGAATGGTGAAGCGGCCGTCCTGGGGAATGCGCGACAGTGAGATGTCCATGTTGGCCAGAATCTTGAGGCGCGATACGATCAGCAGGTGCATGGACTTGGGAGGTGCCGGTACTTCGTGCAGCTTGCCGTCCACCCGGAAGCGCACCTGGACCCGATCTTTTTCCGGACTGATATGCACATCGCTGGCCCCGTCGCGCACGGCCTGGGAGAGGATCGAGTTGACCAGCCGGATAACCGGCGCCTCTTCGGCCATGTCGTGCAGGGATTTGACTTCCAGGTCTTCGATGGTGCGCTCTTTTTCGCCATCCTGGGCGCGTTCGATCTCCATCTCTTCCATGGTTTCGAGCATGCCGCCCATGGAGGAGTAGGTGCCGTAAAGGGTGCCGAGCAGATGGTTCCACTCCTGGTAGGTGCAGATGACCGCTTCGACCTCCATGTTGGTGTACACTTCGATGGCGTCCAGCGCGTTGATGTCCGTGGGGTCGGTCATGGCCAGGGTGAGCAGATGGCTGGTTTTGGCCACTGGTACGGCCTGGTATTTTTGAGCCAGGTCCGCGGGCAATACGTCGATCATGCTCATATCGATGGGGAAGTTGTCCGGATGGTACTTGGCGATTTTCAGCTGCCGCGAAATCAGGTCGGCGATCTGGCCGCCGCTCACGATGCCTTCGCGCACCAGAAATTGACCCAGCTTCATGTTGTTGCGTTTATGCTCCACGACCGCTTGTTTAAGCTGGTCATCGTTCAGCAAGCCGGCTTCCACCAGCATCTCACCCAATCTTTTTTTACTTTTCACCGTTGGTCCTCACCGATTTTGTCGATTAGCGATGCGCTTCTCCATGGGGATTCGAAAAAAAGAGGGCCCCTTGCGGCCAGCCGGATTGAATGCCGGCCTTTTCGGCAATTGCAGCCGGCAGGCCATCCAACCATTCCTGGGCGTTGCGTGGATCATCGAACGGTTTATTCAGCGCCAGCTGAAAGCGCGATCCCTTCGTGGGGGTCCAGTAGCAAAGCAGGCGCAATGGCGCATGAATTGTCTGGGCCAGCGCCGACATTTTATCGCGGGCCGCCGCCAGTGTCTCCAGCTCTTCCAGGACAATCCGATGGATTTTTAAAAGCGAATCGTCCCATTTGAAGGCCATGGCCGGGAAGGCCACCACATCATCGAGGTCGATGGTATTGGGATTTTGAATTTGTGGGTTGGCCACAATGACGGATCGCATGCAGCTGTTTTCGTTGGTTCCGTAGACGAGGCGAACCAGATGAATCAGGGTATCTCCCGGCCGCACGGCCAATTGGCCGAGCATCGTCGGCGGTTGTGCGCTGGCGGCAGGCGTTGGTGACGATTCTGATGGCGCGGTGGTCGGGACCGGCAACGGCTCCGCCTGGGCTGCCATTGGCGGCTGAACCGCTTCGGCGACCTCGCCGGGAACTGCGCTGGCGCTGCTTACGCTTTGAACAATGACGGGCTCTTGGACCGTAACCGTCGGTAGCGGCGCGATGGCCGCCGCATTCTGAACGGGCGACGTCGGCACGTCAGGGTCGATCCCGGCTGGCGTGGGTGCCGGGGCCTTGAATGGCGGCGCCAGCGACGAACGGATATCTTGCGATAGATACCTGGGCAAGAAGGCGACCAATAGCAGTATGAGTGCGCCGGCGACGCCCCACATGATCAGGCGTCGCGTCCAGGGCTTCTCTTTCTGGACCATACGGTTTTTGCACGAGCGTATCAGCGCCCATCCGGCCCGGGTCCGGTTTTGAATGAGCATGGTGAGCATGCTCTGGTGGCACAGATGGATGATTTTACGCGGGTATCCCTGGGTGGAGCGATAGATGGCCCACAACGCCGGCCAGGTGAACAGCTCCCGGGGTTTGGGAGTAGGGCTGGACAATTTGAGGCGATGATGGATCATCCGGCGCGTGTCATTGAAATCCATGGGTCGCAAATGATGTAACAGATTGATCCGGTCGGCGAAGTTGAGGTGGGTTCGCAGAATTTCGTCGAACTCCAACTGAGCGAAAATGACGATTTGAAGCAGCTTGAAGTTGTTGGTTTCAAAGTTGAGCAGTTCGCGCAGGATCTCCACGCAGGGTGAAGAGATTTTTTGGCCTTCATCTATGATCAGCACGGTGGTGCGTTGCCGATTGACTCCTTTGGAAAAAAGGGCGCGCTGAATATGCTCCTTTAACGTCATTTCTGAAAGGGAAGGGGCTGATTCTTCTTCACAGAACAGGGAATGCAGGAGCAGAAGAAAATCGGTGGTCGTATTAAAAGCAGGATCCAAGATCAGATGGGTTTCAACATCGGGTTCGGCTGCAAATCTGCGAATCAGCTCGCGGCAGAGGGTGGTCTTGCCCGTTCCCACATCACCGATGACCACGTTGAGGCCGCGCTTCAAGCGCAAGGCCAGCTCCAGCTTCTGCAAACAATCCTGGTGTTGCCTGGATAGAAAAAAGTACTCCGGGTCCGGCGAGTTGGAGAACGGTTCTCTTTTGAGCTGCAATAGCTTGTAGTATTCCATGGCGTATGGATGTTCTCTTCACTGGCGACACCGGTGAACCCATGCCCGCGGCATGGATCGCGTGGACGGTGGTTTACGGGTTCACGGGGCCGGTCGGCACACTTTTAATCTCCGGCACGGGTCCCGGTCTGGCCTTGAGAATGCGCGGTGTAATAAAGATCAGCAGCTCCTGCATTTGACTGCTGCGGCCCTCGTTCTTGAAAAGGTAGCCGATGAGCGGGATTTTGCTCAACCAGGGCACGCCGGCTTCGCTGTTTTGATTGCTGTCTTTTTTAAGACCGCCGATCACCGTTGTCTGACCGTCGAACAGGATCACATTGGTGGAGGCCTTCTTGGCGACGATGGTCGGGTAGGTCAGCACGGTGCGGGTAAAGTCCACTTCATTCTTCGTGGTAACGATGTCCAGCTTGAGCGCATCGCCCTGGATCACATGGGGGGTGACCTCCAGGCGCAACAGGGCCTCTTTATAGATGACATTGGAAGATTCGTTGGTAATGATCGGGATGGGGACCTCATCGCCGCTTTCGATGAGCGCCTTGGTATTGTCCAGGGTGGTGATGGAGGGACTGGAGAGGATATTCAGCTTGCCGGCCTCTTCCAGTGCCGACAACTCCAAGGCCAGGATGCCGTCGGCGCCTTGGGTGATGATGCCCAGAGCCATTCCTGTGCCGGTTTGGGCGGCATTGGCCAAATTGGCCGGAAAATTGATGCCCAGGCCCTCGGTCGCATCAATCGTGCCGGTGGTACCCACTTGATTTGAGCTCACTGGATTGGGTGCAACTGTAAAACTTGTGCCCCCATTGTTGGCGTACAATCCGCCCCAGGTGACCCCCAATTCTCGAGCCGTGCGGCTGCTGGTTTCAACGATAAATGCTTCGATGAGAATCTGCGGCGTGGGGCAATCCAGTTCGGTGATCATGGGTATGATCTGTTCGATATCGCTGGGGGTGGCCTGAACGATGAGCGAGTTGGTGTGGGTGTCCACCATGACCGATCCCACTGGTTCGCCGGGCTTTTTCGAGGCCAGGACTTTTTCGACATTCTCTTTCAATTTCTCGGCGCTGGCAAAATCCACGGGGATGATTTTGGTCACCAGGGGTGCCTGCATCCTCAGCTCGCGCCGTTTCGACAGGATTTGCTCTTCGGCCTGCAAGTTCTTCAAATTGCGGTCGCGGTCTTCGATGGTGACAATGCGGACGATATCGCCTTCCCATTCGTAATCCAACCCCTGGGTGTTTAAAATGCCGATGAACACTTGATCCCACCGGGCATCCTTGACGTTGATGCTGATTCTCCCCTGGACGCTTTCATTGATCATGATATTCAGATCCACGGCGCGGGCCAGGGCACGCAGCAGCACCGTGACGTCCGCCAGATGCATCTTCATTGTGATCTTGCGCTTGGGCAATGGCCTTGCAGCCGTGCTTTGCCCCGGATCGACGCCGATGGTTTCAATCTTCTTGGGTTTCAGGTCCAGGGTCCTGTCCCGGGCCGATGGGGAAAACCCGCGGCTGTCTTCGGCTTTTTTTTGCCACTCTTCCATCGAGACAGGCGTTTTTTTCGGCTGCGGGGTTGTACATCCCGCCATTGAAGCCGAAACCAAAACGGCGGCCACCGTCCACACGATTTTGAATTTGCGACACATCATAAGCGTATCCAGAATTATTGGGTTGGCCCGTCAGATCCTCAATCGATCTCGCTAAGGGGCAATTGAATCTTCTCCACACCGTTGGTTCTGCCGATAACGATATTTTCCGCGGAAATGCTCTGCAGATAGTGCCCGCTGGTATCGATCACATCTCCCACGGCGTATTCCATTCCGTTGATGATCGCCAATTGGGTTTCACCCATCCGTAAAAAACCCGTAAAGGCGAAGGACGGCACAGGGGCCGCCTTATCGGCCGGTTGCTTGGAACCAACCGGGTCCGACGATTTGGACTGGATGGGGGCGATAGAGTGTATGAATGGATCCTTGGTCCATTCGGTCGCGGCCTGGCTCACCATCTGCTGGTATTCATTTCCCATCCTGTCGCCGACCATCTTTTGGGTCATTTCGGTCACAAATTTGCGCAACTCCTCCGTTGGATTGGCCTGGGGCGGGGGGGCCGCCTTTTTGGCAGCGCGCGTACCCAGTAGCTCATAAGCACCATAGACAATGGTGAGACACATCACCCCCACGATTATTTTTTCGCGTTTGGTCATATATCCCTTTCGACCTTCCGTCCCCTCGGATCGCGCCGTGTGGCCGTTTCACACAGTGTAGGGCGCTTCTATTCCTGATCCAGCAACAGCCTGAGCTGAATTCGTTTTGTGTTGGTTTCGGTCGTAACCTGCATCTGCTCGATGGATCGCAAATAGGGCAAATTGCAAATATTTACCAATAGCTTTCGAAAATTAAAAAAGTCACCCGCGTAGGCGACATTCATCGTCAGGCGCCCGGATTCTTCCAGGTAGCTGCTGGGATCGGGTACCGCGCTGATGAGAGAGACACCGCTCTCCTTGGCAAGGGAGATGAAAACTTCATTGATGCCGGCGATCTCCGTTTTGGCGATTTTGCTTCTGGCCGGCAGTGGAAGATCCGTCGGCGTCTTCTGCTGGACCTGTTTTATCAGTTCCATATAGATCGGATGGAGTAGCTC
>JBAQGR010000092.1:0-2941 GCA_049287895.1 Desulfatitalea sp. | reverse complement strand
GCCCTGATGGACAATCTGTTGGCGTTCATGGGGCTGGAGCCGGGACGCGTGCACTTCTCCTGGATCTCTTCGGCCGAATCCACCAAGTTCGCGGCCACGGCCCAACGCGTGACCGACGCCATCCTTGCCCTGGGGCCGGCGCGACAGTTCATCAAGACACCGATAGTGGAAAATGAAAAGGCCGTAAGCGCTTAAAAGGAGAATTTTACTATGTCCCAACCTATCGGTGCCGTTCTGGTCGCCGGCGGCGGCATCGCCGGCATTCAAGCGGCTTTGGATCTGGCCAATTCGGGCTATAAAGTATTTCTGGTGGAACCCAAGGCCGCCATCGGCGGTGTCATGGCCATGCTCGACAAGACCTTCCCCACCAACGACTGCGCCATGTGCATCATGAGTCCCAAACTGGTGGAGGTGGGCCGGCATGCCAACATCGAGATTCTCACCATGACCGATATCCAGGCCATCGACGGGGTCAAGGGCGATTTCACCGTCACGGTGCGCCGGCGGCCGCGCTATGTGGATCTGGAAAAGTGCATCGCCTGCGGCGTATGTGCCGAAAAATGCCCCAAGAAAGTGGAGGATCAATTCAATCAGGGGCTGATCAAGCGCAAGGCCGCCTATGTGCTCTATCCCCAGGCCGTGCCGTTGAAATATGTCATCGATGCCGAGCATTGTATCTATCTGAAAAAAGGCAAGTGCGGGGCTTGCGCCAAGGTGTGCCCGGCCGGGGCCATCCGTCTGGACGAGCGCGAAACGCGGCAGACCCTCAAGGTGGGCGCGGTGATTCTGGCGCCCGGCTACCGGGCTTACAATCCCGCGGGGCTGGACCACCTGAGCTACGGTGCCCATCCAAATGTCATGACTTCCCTGGAATTTGAGCGCATTCTTTCCGCCTCCGGTCCTTACGGCGGGCATCTGATGCGCCCCTCCGACCATAAAGAACCCAAACGCATTGCCTGGTTGCAGTGTGTCGGATCGCGGGACCAGAACCGCTGCGGCAATTTCTACTGCTCGGCGGTTTGCTGCATGTATGCCATCAAGCAGGCGATCATCGCCAAGGAGCACGCCGACCAACCGCTGGATTGCAGCATCTTTTTCATGGACATGCGCACCCACGGCAAAGGATTCGAAGATTGCTACAACGAGGCGCGCGGAAAACACGGCGTGCGTTTTGTCCGCAGCCGGGTCCATAGCGTCCTGCCTGAGCAGGCGAGCGGCATGCTGGCGTTGCGTTTTGTGGATGAAGCGGGCGACGTTCAGGACGAACGCTTCGATATCGTGATCCTCTCCGTGGGCCTCGAAACCCAGCCGGAGCTGCGCGAGATGGCCAAGGGGCTGGGCGTCGATTTGAGCCCTGGCGGTTTTAGCCGTATCGACGATTTTGCCCCCACGGCCACCAGCCGGGAGGGCATCTATGTGTGCGGCGCCTTTGCCGGTCCCAAGGACATCCCCCAATCGGTCATCGAGGCCGGCAGCGCGGCCTTGTGCGCCGGTACCGATCTGGCCGCCGGCCGCCACACGCAGACCGTGCGCGTCGAGGTGCCCTCCGAACGCGATGTGCGCGGCGAACCGCCCCGGGTCGGCGTCTTCATCTGCCACTGCGGCATCAACATCGGCGGGGTGGTGGATGTGCCGGGCGTGCGCGACTTTGCCCGCACTTTGCCCGATGTGGTCTATGTGGCCGACAACATGTACTCCTGTTCCCAGGACACGCAGAACATCATCAGTACCAAGATCCGCGAAGAGAATCTGAACCGCATCGTTGTGGCTGCCTGCTCGCCCAAGACCCATGAGCCGCTGTTTCAGGAGACCCTGGCCGCGGCCGGACTCAATAAATACCTGCTGGAGTTCGTCAATATCCGCAACCAGGACTCCTGGGTGCACATGCAGCAGCCTGAGCGCGCCACGGCCAAGGCCAAGGATCTGGTGCGCATGGCCGTGGCCAAGGTTCTGCGACTCTCCCCGCTGAAAGAAGAGACGCTGGAAATCGCCCAGCGCGCCATGGTGGTGGGCGGCGGCGTCTCCGGCATGGCCGCGGCGCTGGCCCTCTCGCGCCAGGGTTATCCGGCCGTGATCGTCGAGCGCGACAGCGCCCTGGGTGGCCAGGCCCGCCACCTTTACCAAACGGCCAAGGGCGATGCGGTCCAAGTCCGTCTCGCCCAGCTTATCGACCAGGTCAAGGCCGACCCGCTCATTACCGTGCATCTCAACGCGACGCTGTGCAAGGTCGAAGGCTTTGTGGGCAATTTTAAATCCAGCGTGCGTGTGGAAGACAAGGAGATCCCCATCGAACACGGGGTCGCCGTCATCGCCAGCGGCGCCCACGAGTCGCTGCCAAACGAATATCTCTTCGGCCAGGACGAGCGGGTCATCACCGGCCTGGAACTGGACCGGCGCCTGAAGAGCGGCGCTCCGGAACTGGCGCGGACGCGGGTGGCCGTATTCATTCAGTGCGTCGGCTCACGCGAACCCGAACGGCCATACTGCTCGCGCATCTGCTGCACCCATTCGGTCGCCTCGGCTTTGCATTTGAAGGAACTCAACCCGGAGATGGGTGTCTTCATCCTCTACCGGGACATTCGCACTTACGGTGAAAGAGAAGCATTGTACCAGCGGGCGCGCGAGAAAGGCGTCATCTTCATCCGCTATGACCGCGACTACAAGCCCCAGGTCATCGCCACGCCCGAGACCCTGGAGATTAGCATCGTGGATCACGTGTTGCAGCGGCCACTGTTGATCCAGGCTGATCTGCTCACGCTGGCCTCGGCCATCGTGCCATACCGGGATGAGCAACTGGCCCAGTTTTTCAAAGTGCCCATGAATGCCGACGGCTTTTTCGTGGAAGCCCATGTCAAGCTCAACCCCTGCGCTTTCGCCACCGACGGTGTGTTCCTTTGCGGGCTGGCCCACTATCCCAAGCCCATCGACGAGTCCATTGCCC
>JBAQGR010000091.1:0-20322 GCA_049287895.1 Desulfatitalea sp. | reverse complement strand
GCTTTTCTTTATGCCGTCTGCCGGTGCAATATTTTTACGAGCGTAGTCATCCTGCTCAAGGACCTGAAGCATGTGACGAGCCGAGACATGCTCTTCGAGATGGAAGAAAACCAGCATTTGATCGTCCATCGACCATCAACGGCTTTTTTATTTGGCCGTCCGGCCATAAATAAGACGAGGTCAGATCGCTGGAAGGATCCAGCGATTATAAACAAGGTGCACCACTCCTCAATTTATAAGAAACTATTCGAAAGTATACGAATATTGGCGTATAAACAGGTATAAATATCTATAGAGAGGGTGCCCAGATGGACAAGATTAAAAACCCGTTTTCTCCCGGGGCTGGCTCGCCGCCGCCGGAACTAGCCGGTCGTGACGCTATCCTGGAGCAGGCACGCGTCCTACTTGGGCGTATACGTGAAAGACGTCCCGAGAAAAGTATCCTCATGACCGGCTTGCGCGGCGTGGGCAAAACCGTGTTGCTCAACGAAATGGAGCGTATGGCCATGCGCGCGGGTTATCGCACTATTCTCATCGAAGCACATGAAGATAAGCCACTTGCCTTGCTTCTTATCTCTCAACTGCGTCGTCTGCTCTTCGACCTTGCTCGGATGGCGGGGGCCGGCGACAAAGTGCGTCGCGGGATCGCGGTTCTGAAAAGTTTCATTGGAGGGGTTAGGGTAACTATTGGTGATGTCGAACTTGGCCTGGACATCGATCCCGAACGTGGCGCTGCCGACAGTGGGGACCTGGAGATCGATCTGCCCAGCCTGTTTGCCGCTGTTGCCGAAGCCGCCGAAGAACGTCGAGCATCCGTAGCCATTCTGATCGACGAAATCCAGTATTTGCGTTCGCCTGAATTAAGCGCCTTGATCATGGCTATGCACAAGATGCAACAGCGGCAGTCTCCTTTGCTTCTCATCGGCGCCGGTTTGCCAATTTTGCCGGGAATGGCTGGTGAGTCAAAGTCCTATGCCGAGCGACTTTTTAACTTTCCCGACATCGGACCGCTGTCGGAAACTGAATCCGCCAAGGCCATTAAGGAACCGATTGAAGCCGCTGGCGAAGCAATTGAAGCGGCCGCTCTCCAGGGCATCTTTCGGTTAACCCAGGGCTATCCCTATTTTCTTCAGGAATGGGGCTACCAGGCATGGAACCATGCCGAATCATCGCCTATTACCGGACGGATCGTGAAGGAGACGACGCGCCTGGTTGAACAGCGCCTCGATGAGAACTTTTTTCGCGTGCGATTCAATCGGCTCACTCCGCGTGAGAAAACTTACTTGCGTACCATGGCCCAACTGGGCGCAGGCTCCTACCGGACCGCGGATATTGCCGATGCCCTCGGTGTGAAAATCACCACGCTCGGTCCGGTTCGGGCCAGTCTCATCAAGAAGGGGATGATATACAGCCCCGCGCATGGCGACATGGCATTTACCGTTCCGCTTTTTGCCGAGTTTATGCGGCGAACCATTCCGGAATTCAAGCCAGGGCGATAATGTCATCAGTGCTATCGGCCCACTCGACCGTACCGGATAAAACCTTTCGTTTGACCGCGTTCAACGCTCCATGCTTGTCAATCGCTGCCCTTTTCCCCGGTTTCGATTTTGGTGAGTTTGCCGTTCTGAAAATAGAGATAGTGGATGAGGCGGTTGGAGCCGAAGTTGTAGGTCCAGCGTTCCATGCGGATGGGGCCGGCGATAAAATGGGGCGCTATGTAGCGCTCTTTTTCATAGTCGTAGTACTGGGAGATGACTGTGTTCTGACCCTCTTCCCACTCCTCCAGGTAGTTGGGGGCGCCGCACTTCTCCTGTACCTGCTCTTTGAAGGCCCCGATGGAAACGAGGCGGCCCTGGCAGCGTATCGTTCGGTCGGCATGGACGGGACCGGACGGGATCAATGCCCACAACACGGCTGCGATGGCAAGATGGCGCACAGCCGACCCGCATTGCGCTGTATGGATGCGTGGGGTTTTCATGGAGGTTATTTTAACACTCCTTTTTTTTGATAGCCAGTATTTTCAGCGCATCATACGTGGCTGCGTCCCCGCCACCCTGGGTCTGGCGCGAATTGGTGATGCACGATCCGGCACTGTGTGGTAGAGTAGGCCTTGCATGCGAAATGTCCATAGGGCCGGTGCGGGGCGATGGAGTCGAAAAAGGTCAATCTGCAGGGAGTGGGTGAGATCGTGCTGGAGCGCAGCAGCCGCGCCCGGCATATCAATCTATCGGTCAAGCCCTTTAAGGGGGTGCGCATTGCCGTGCCCAGGGGGGTGTCGTTCCAGGAGGCCCTGGCCGTGGCCCACGCCAAGGCCCAGTGGCTCAAAGCGCATGTGGGCCGTATGGCGCTCATCGAACAGCAGATCCTGGAGTTGAAAAAGGCGCCCGCTGTTGACCGACGCCAGGCACGCCGTTTCCTGGTGGCGCGTCTGGCCCACCTGGCGGGCCAGCACGGTTTTACTTACAACAGGGTCTTTGTGCGCAATCAGCGTACGCGCTGGGGCAGTTGTTCCCACAAAAACAACATCAATCTGAACGTCAACCTGGTGCAACTGCCCGAAGCGCTTATCGACTACACCCTTTTGCATGAGCTGGTGCACACCCGGATCAAGAACCACGGCCCGGGGTTCTGGGAAGCGCTCGGTCGGATCATCCCCAGGCCCAAGGCGTTGGACCGCGAGCTGAACCGCTACTGGATGGTGTTGATGAATGTGGAGTAGCGCGGACGCGGAACTGCCCGGATGCATCGGCGAGAATCGTCTATGCGCATAGGTACGGTGATTTGCTTTCCCGGGCCGTGTTAGCGTCGGCCTGCTATTTACCGGAGAAGATCGGATGCGTTTAGATCCCAATCCCATGTTCCGACGGGTTATTACCTCCTGGTACGACAGCAATGCGGCCTGTTGGATCTTGCTGGCGGCCATGGTGGGGGTCGCGCTCTTCAGTTGGGCCGGCATTGCCGCGGCGCGCTCTCATGCCGACTATCACGCCTACACCTGGGTGCCCGCAGCCTTGTTGATCCTGAGTCTTTTTGTAGCGGTATCCGTCGGCTACCGCCTATTCCGGCGTTACTACGACCGGCATTTACAGTTCCGCGAGCCGTAGCCTTTCCTTCGCCTTCATCCGCAAACTTTGTGCTTTCATCCCCGACCGTGCCGGCGCAAGCTGTTCCCCGGCGGCCATCGCTGGGATGGCATTCGGTCACACCGCTGTATCGGTTTCAGCCTGCGAACGTTTGGAGAGCAGAAGGTACCTGCCCAGGGCCACTACGCCGATGGTAAAGAAGAGCATAACACCGTACTCGGCTATCTTGGTGGGGTGCAACCAATTGTGCACCACCGGATCGGTGATCATCATCTCACCGCCGACCTTTCCCAGAACGGCGGCGCCGATATAGAGGATGATCGGGAATCGATCCATCAACTTTGCCAGCATGGAGCTCATGAAGACGACAAAGGGGATGCTCAGGGCCAAACCGAAGAGCAGCAGGAAAAAGTTGCCGTGGGAAGCGCCCCCGACGGCCAGCATATTGTCGATGCCCATGCTCATATCCGCGACGATGATGACCCAGAGGGCCTGCATAATACTGCCGGCCTCCTTATGATCGTGCTCTTCGGAGCCTTCGATCAGCAGCTTGACGGCGATCCACAAAATAACGGCGCCGCCGATCAGCTTGATGAACGACACAGTCAGCAGTTTGGCCACGAAAAAGGTGCAGACCACGCGGACCATGACGGCGCCCGCGGCTCCCAAAGAGATGCCCCAGGTGCGCTGCCGTCCGTGGAGATTCTTGACTGCCATGGCAATGACCACGGCATTGTCGCCCGCCAGAATGAGGTCGATCAGTACGATGCTCAGCAGGGCTGTAACAAATTGCCAGTTGAAGTGAATCTGTCCAAGAAATCCTAAATCAATCATCTTTGCGTCCTCGTTTCGTTATTGGGGAATTGCCCTGGGTTGCCGGACCCTGCCGGCGAAGGATACGATTCATGGCGGTGCTATTGTGTTTTCAGGAACTCCGTGTAGCCCATTTTCTGATAGCTGTCGGAATGGATATACTTGAGCATCGGCAGCAGCTTGGGTGCTTCGATATATCCGGGCCAGCGGGCGATGTTTTCGCCTGTGGGCGTGAGAAAACGAATGTCCGGCACGCCGCTCACCCCGTATCGCCCAGCGATTTTGGGCAATTTTTCGGAATTGATGCGTACGGGAATGAAGTTGCGGTTGATGTAGTCGACCACGGATTTGTCGCTGAAGGTGCTTTGCTCCAGCTTGCGGCAATAGCCGCACCAATCGGTGAAAAAATAGAGCAGAAATTTGCGGGATTGGTCCTGTCCCTGCTTTTGGGCCTCCTCGAAGTCGAGCCAGCCAATGGCCGGCGCGGGTCGCTGTTCGGCCCAGGCAGCCATGGGTGCCGCCAGGCCGCATAAGAAGATCAAAAGGGTGACGATGCGTTTCATTAAGGCATTCCTTAAAAAGCGAATAGAGTCAGCAGACCCATTTTGTCGGTTATCAGTAAAAGGCCGGTGATGATCAGCAGTACTCCGGCGGCCATATTGATCCAACGAATGGCCTTGGCCGCACGGCGTACAAAACCGATCAGAAAATGGATCGCCACCGACAGGATCATGAACGGTAGCGCGATTCCGGCCGAGTAGAGCGACAGCAGTAACACGCCTTGGGCGACGGTATCCTGGTTGCCGGCCAAAATCAAGATCGATCCCAGCAGCGGCCCGATGCACGGGCTCCAGCCTGCGCCGAATGCCATTCCGATGGCGAATGCACCCAGAAAATGCACTGGTTTTTGATGCAGATGAATCCGTTTTTCCACATCCAAAGCGCGAATGCGCAGAATCCCCAGCAGGTGCAATCCCAAAAGGATGACCAACAGGCCGCCTACGATGCGGATATAAAGTTTGGCTCCCTGCAGCAAGGTGCTGAAGTAGGCGGCCGTGGCGCCCAACAGGATAAATACCAGGGAAAAGCCCAGGACAAAGGCCAGGGTGCTCAAAATGATTTTGCGCCGAATTGCGCTTGTGGCTGGTTGGCGCAGGTCGTCCATGGAGATTCCGGTGATGAAGCAGAAATAGGAAGGCACCAGGGGCAAGATGCAGGGGGAAAAGAAAGAAAGCACTCCGGCAATCAGGGCCGCGCTGTATTCTACCTCTTCAAACATGGTTCATTCGGCGCACAAGTAAAAAGGTTATCGGTGAAAAGGGGTCGTCCCAAATCCATTCAGATGTCGGGGCAATTGCAAGGCTCCGACCGCCGGACGCGACGCAATACGAAAATCGCCAGGGTCAACAAAACGGCGTCTCTGAGAAGATCCAGGTAGAGATTGGGGGTGCCGGCACCGTCGGATGCAAAACAGCCGCAGTGGATGTCCAGCCCGCGATAGGCGCTGTAGCCCAGAGCTGCTGTGAAGGTGATGAGCAGGAGGGTGATCACCAGAGCACTACCGCGCTTGAGCACCCCCGACATCAGACCCAGGCCGCACACCAGTTCCAGCCATGGCAGCAGCAAGGCCGTTGGATGGACCCACAGCGGCGGCAAGATCTGGTAATTGGCGATGGCTTGGGCAAAGGTGGCCGGATCGAGGATCTTATCCACAGCGGCGTAGATGAATATGGCGCCCAGCAGGAAGCGGGCGGCAGGTTCAAATGCGGCCCATTTTATTTTGGATCTAAAAACCAACTTTTCTTCTCAGCCTGCAATGTTGATGGAATTGCCTCTTCGTTCAGTTTTTACCGTCCACCTTCCGTACCGCCCCACCCAAGGCCCTGGCCCGTTCGGTGGCGGCCTCCACGGCATCCATCAGGGTGGCGCGCAATTTTCCCCTCTCCAGGGCATGCAGTGCTGCGATGGTCGTTCCGGCCGGGGAGGTGACCATATCCTTGAGCTGGCCGGGATGGATACCGGTCGAAAGGTGCATCTGGGCGGCGCCGAGCAGCGTCTGGGCAGCCAGCAGCAACGCTTCCTTGCGGGCCAGCCCGACCTTGACGCCCGCATCGGCCAGGGCGTCGATCATAAGGAACACATAGGCCGGTCCGCTGCCGCTCAGGCCGGTGACGCCATCGAGCAGATGCTCGGCGCCGACCACGATGCAGCGGCCTACGGAGCCGAAAATGGCGGCGGCCAGGTCCAGATCTTCACTCCGGGCGTGGGGCCCGGCGGCGATGGCCGTGGCTCCCGCTCGGACCGCCACGCACACATTGGGCATGGCGCGGACCAGCCTGAGCGGCTGGGCGGCATGGGCCGCGATGGTGGCCAGGGGCACACCGGCGGCAATGGAGATGATCACCTTGGAACCATCCAGCCCCCCGGCCGTCTCTTTGAGCACCGCTTCCATGCTCTGGGGCTTGACGGCGAAGATGATGATGTCGGCCCGACGGATCACTTCGATATTGTCGGTGCGGGTCTGGATGCCCAGGTGTTTTTGCAGCTCCTGGAGCCGTTCGGGACGCACATCCGCACAGAACAGCTGATCGGGTTTGGACAGACCGGCACTCAGCAGGCCGCTGATGAGCGCTTCGCCCATATTGCCCGCGCCGATAAAGCCGATGGTCATGTTTTTCAGCGCCATGCGCCTCTCCCTGGTGATGCGAGGATGCTTAAATCTCATAACGTCAATTCAGGCGCTACTTTAGAGCCTTGGCTTGGATTGTCAAGCAAAATGGTGAAGAAGGCCGCCGCCAAGGCGCGCTGGTATGACATAATTAGAATTGATGTTGACCGGAAAGCGCATTGAGGCTATTGATACCGAGCATTCGATAGGCGCAACACACCCATGGCGGCCTTCCGCTCGCCGATACAATGAAGATAAATTGAAAATGCAAACTATATTCCCGATACAGCCCTGCCGCACCTTAAGCATATGGCAACCCCGCGCGAAAGGGCTGATTCTGTTGGTTATAGCGCTGCTGCTTTTGGCGGCGCCGTCCCAAGGCGTTGCCTCCGCGCCAGCCCTTTCCAGCGAGATCGAATCGGCGCTGGATCGGCTCATCGCCTTTTGTGCTTCCGATGGCGGCGCCCAGCAGATCGACCCGGCCCAAATAGATTCCGTGGCGGCCTTCGTGCGCCAAACGTCCGAGATGGGTGTCTATGCGGTTCAGGATCGCAAGGAGATCCGGGGATCCTCCATTGTCTACGACATCGAGCGCTCCTTGTCGGATGTTATCCGCTACGCCTACAATCGGAACATACCCGAAGGGGCCATCAATCCATCGTCGGTCAACTACTCGTTCAGGAAAGAGGGGAGCGGCAGCGGCGGTGGGTTGCCTGATATCTGGGCATCCCTGAACACCTTGACCGCGCCCCAGGTCACCAGGGGGGTGGTGCGGGAGGTCATTTCGCCGGACTTGCACACAGGCGCCTACTACGAATACGATTTGCGACGCGCATTTGTGGTCTACCGACAGGGCACAACACGGGTGGTTCTTTCCATGTCCATTCAGCTCGGCGCGTCGGAAGTCGGCCGCAAAGGGTTCATCGTAGGGGATGATCAGGATTGGAACTACCTTTACACCCAGGAAGAAGGGCTCGACAAGGCTGGTTTGGGCTGGGTCAAATCCAAGATTTACGATTTTTTTTCGGTCTGCTGCTATGTGTCCGATGACACACGCCCCGGCATCGTCCGGGTGGGGGCGTTTCAATGGATCGGGGCCGGCTGGGCCGGTCTCAATGTCGTGGACACCCACCACATCCGCAATGGATTGCGGCGCTATGCCGATCAGTTCAAGGCCATGATGGAGTCCCGCCGGATGCCCGATCCAGCGGCCCTGGAGCGCATCTGTGTCGCTCTGGAGAAGACCGACGAGGCTGTTTTAAGGCAAAAGAATCTGGATGTGACACGCCATTTACTGCAAAAGGCCCGGCAGGATGCCTCCCTGGGGAAAAAGGAGGCGATCAAAGCCATGGACGACGAGGCATATGTGGCGCAGATGGATAAGCGCCAATTGGTCAGCGCCCTGATGCGCGAGTATGTCAAATTTTGTCTGGGCAAAGAGACCGCCCTGGGTTCCACCTTTTGGGTGGCCCTGCAACACCAGGGCGGCACGAAGCGTCAACCCCTTTCGTAACCAACGGAACCACGCGGCTATCTAATGCCCATCCATAGTCGCTTGCCGTTTAAAATGGCTTGGTTTCAATGCCCATTTGAACCAGGGCGGCGCTCGGCTCACCGCGCAATACCTTGAGAAGTTCTGCCTGGGCCAATTCCGCAGCCATTCCTTTGTTGATGAGCATCTGCAAGAGCTGGCCGAATATTTGGCGGCGCCTTAAGCCGGGTTGGCTCCAGTCGCGCCGGTCATCGAAACGATCCATGAGCGTCGAGCCGCAGGCACAGTTGCGAAAAAGCTCGACCTGCGGCCGATCCAATTCATCCCGCGTGCTTTTCAGACCACTGCCCCCATCCCGCACGGCTTGGGTGGCCTGAATGAGCTCTTCGGCTGATTGGTAATGCCGGCCGCAATGGGCGCAACGTTTGGGAAAAGAGTGGTCTGAAACGGCTTTCAAACCGCTATGATTTTCTGGTGACTTCTCGGATTCATTCATAAATACCTTTCGCTGGCCGGGACTTCCGCGCCCCGGTACCGGTTTCCCTTTAATTATCGGCCAATAGTCGTGAAAGATAAGTTCCCCTTGGGTCTATGTGGACTGGATTTAGGAGGATCGAACGGCGCAACCCGCGAAAAATCTTGACTTATTCAGCCCGTTGGCCTTATCCTTTGCTCAAAATTGAAACGCGTGGAGCGTTTGTGGGCCGCCACCATGATAAACGATTTTGAATCATTAGCGCGCGCGGTCGCTACGCCTGCCCCCTTACACGTTTTTAGGATATAGATACAACGATGGATTTTATAGGATATTTCATCAGAGCCCTGGCACATATCTTCAACATGGTGTTGACCCTTTATATGTGGGTTCTCGTAGCCCGCGCGGTCTTGTCCTGGGTCAATCCCGACCCTTATAATCCCATTGTGCGGTTCATCCACAACGTTACCGAACCGGTCCTGGCCAAACTGCGCTCGCGCCTGCCGCTTTATTTCGGCGGCATCGATTTTACGCCCATGGTGCTCATTCTGGCCATCATCTTTCTCACCAGTTGGTTGGTTCCTTATCTGGATGGATTGGGGGCCTCCTTTTTGCGGCCTTAGTCTCTTTTCAAGCGAGGATTGGAACATGAGCCTTACTCCCCTGGACATACAGCAGCAGCAATTCAGAGTTCGCTTCCGGGGATTCGATATCCGCGAGGTGGACCGGTTTCTCGAACAGCTATCCGAGAGTCTGGCCTCCCTGCACGGTGAAAACAAGAATCTCAAAGAGGATTTGCGGCGGCTCAAACTGGAAACCCAGGGGTACAAGGAGCGTGAAGAGACCTTCAAACGCGCCATGCTCAACTCCCAGAAGGTTTTGGAACAGATGAAGGAGAATGCGCGCAAATCGGCCGAGATCATTATTGCCGATGCGGAAGTCAAGGCTGAAAAGATCCTCAATCGCGCCCACAACCGCCTGTCGCAGCTCCACGAAGACATCGGCGAACTCAAGCGGCAACGGATGCAGATCGAGGTGCAAATTCGCTCGGTCATCGAGTCCCACGCCAAGCTGTTGGAGATCGGCAAAGAGACCATGGATGCGCTGGATGAGTCCGACGGCAAGGTTACCGTGCTCAAGCAGCCACCCAGCACTTTAAGTTAAACCCCTCCGGCCTCTGGGCCGATAATGAAAAGGAGAATCGGGCGGCCGGCGGGATCCACCGGCCCTTTGCACGGAACGCGACCAATCAAATAGACCAGGAGCCTTAAATGGCAAAGATTGATGCCTTTTTCAAACTGATGCACGAACAAAACGCATCCGATCTGCATTTGATGGCCGGGCAACCGCCTGCCTTGCGGGTGCACGGCGATATCGAACGGGTCAAATACAAGGTTTTGGAAAACGATGAGCTGCGGGCCATGCTCTATGAGATCGCGGCCGAAGATAAAACCAAGACCTTTGAAGAGACGGGCGATGTGGATTTCGGCTACGAAATTCCGGGCCTGGCCCGTTACCGGGCCAACTTTTTTATGCAAAAAAATGGCGTGGGGGCTGTGTTCCGGGAGATCCCCAGCACCATCCTCACTTGCGAACAGCTGGGCCTGCCCTCGGTGATCGCCAAACTGGCCGGCCTGCCGCGCGGGCTGGTGATCGTCACCGGCCCCACCGGTTCGGGGAAATCCACTACCCTGGCGGCTATCATCGATGAGGCCAACCGGCTGCGGGCCGATCACATCATTACTATCGAAGACCCCATCGAATTCGTGCACAAAAGCCAGGGGTGCCTGGTCAATCAACGCGAAGTGGGCATTCATACCAAGGCGTTCGCATCCGCCTTGCGCGGTGCTTTGCGCGAAGATCCGGACATTATTCTGGTGGGCGAAATGCGCGATCTGACCACCATGAGCCTGGCCATCGAAGCGGCCTCCACCGGCCACCTGGTGTTCTCCACCCTGCACACCACTAGTGCTTCCAAAACCGTGGACCGCATCGTCGAGGTGTTCCCGGCCCAGGAGCAGAGCCAGATCCGCTCAACCCTGTCCGACGGCGTGCGGGCCATCATCTCCCAGACTCTGTTCAAGCGCGTCGACAAGAAAGGCCGGATTCCGGCCCTGGAGATTTTGATCGCCACACCGGCCGTGCGCAACCTGATCCGCGAAGCCAAGTCCCACCAGATTCCATCCATGATTCAAACCGGAAAGAAGTACGGCATGCAACTGCTCGACGATGCCATCATGGAGTTGTTTAATAAGGGCAAGATCAGCGCCGATGACGCCTACAGCAAATCCAACGATAAAGGCCGCTTCCGGCCGCTGCTCAAGGCGCCGCCCACCGATTTTACCGAGGCGTAGACCCGTTGCGTCCCCGGAAAGCGTTCCGGGTGTTGTCCGGCACGAAAACCGGAGAGGTTCAAGAGGATCGCCATGAAACAACAAGAAATCGAACATATCCTGACCCGGATGCTCGACTCCCACAGCAATGTGTCGGATCTCAACCTGACCGTGGGACGACCGCTGCAAGTGGAAAGCTCCGGCGAACTGCTGCCTGTGGAGATGAAGCCATCGATCAAGAGCCTGACGCCGTTCCAAACCGAGATCGTGGCCCTGAACCTGATCGACGCAGACCGGCGCTTGACCGAAACCCTGCTGCGCACCGGGTCGTGCGATTTGTCGTACAGTCTGCCCGGCAAGGCGCGCTTTCGCGTGAACATCTTCGCTCAATCGGGCCACCTCTCCATCGTGCTTCGTCAGTTGGAGTCCAAGGTGCCTACCATCCGGGACATGAAGCTGCCCGAGTCGTTCACGGAGATGGGCCGGGAGCTCAACGGCGTCATCATTTTTACCGGCGCCACCGGCACCGGTAAGACCACCAGCCTGGCCGCCATTTTGGAAGAGATCAACGAGCGGCGTGCCGTGCACGCCGTCACCCTGGAAGACCCCATCGAATATCAGCACCCCCACAAGAAGGCGACCTTCAATCAGCGCGAGCTGGGGCGCGATTTCGACACCTTTGCCAACGGCCTGCGGGCCGCCCTGCGCCAGGCGCCCAAGGTGATCCTGGTGGGCGAAATGCGCGACCGCGAAACCGTGGAGATCGGTCTGACCGCCGCCGAGACCGGCCACCTGGTGCTGACCACCTTGCATACCGTGGATGCCGGCCAGACCATCAACCGCATCCTGGGTATGTTTGCCAATGAAGAAGAGAAACAAGTGCGCATCCGCATGGCCGACACCATCCGCTGGGTTGTCAGCCAGCGATTGCTGCCCAAAGTCGGCGGTGGTCGGGTGGCGGCCTTCGAAGTGTTGCGGAGCAATCTGCGGGTCAAAGAGGCCATTTTACAGGGCGAAGCTGAGGGCAAGACCTTTTACGAGATGATGCAATCCGGGCGCCCCTTCGGCATGGTCACCTTCGACGATTATATTGTGGAGCTATATGAACAAGGATTGATCACCCAGGAGACGGCTCTGTCTTACTCTTCCCACAAAGCCGTGGCCAGCCGTGGTATCGACAAGGTCAAAAGCGCGCGCGGCGAGGCCACCACCGACATCAAGGACCTGGAACTGGACCGTCTATATGGCAAAAAGATGTAGAAAAGGTTTTGAAACCGCAAGGAGCAGCAACGAGCCATGGAAGTAATTTGCCAAAACTGCGAGGGGAAGATCAAGATCCCCGATGACAAACTGCCGGAGGGCAAAAGCGCCTCCGTCAAGTGCCCCCGCTGCCAGGCGCGCATCAGCGTGACGCGCCCCGCGCCAAAGGAGGAGCCCTCCGAAGCCTCTTTCGACGATCTGTTCGCGAGTACCGACGCCGAGGGCGAAGGGTACGATGCGGCCGAAAAGCCGTTCGACTTCATCGAAGAAGAGGGCAAAACCGCCCTGGTGTGCGAATCGGATGCCCTGATCCGCGAAAAGCTGAAGCCTACCCTGGACGTCTTAGAGTATCATATCACCGAAGTGCCCAATAGCCGCGATGCGCTTAAAAAAATGCGCTATCACGCCTACGATCTGATCCTGCTGAACGAATATTTCGATACCCGCGATCCCGATGCCAATGCCGTTATGATCTATCTGGAACGGCTCGGCATGGAAACGCGGCGCAACATTTTCGTCACCCTGCTGACCACGCGGTTCCGCACCATGGACCACATGGGTGCCTTTCAGAAAAGCGTCAACATGATTCTGAACCTGCGCAACATCGACGACTTCGACAAGATCTTACAGCGCGGTATGGCCGACTTCGGACTGTTCTACAAAGTGTACAAAGAGTCGATCACCCAGCTGAGGGGCTAGCAATCCGCGCCGACGGTTTATTGATTAAGTAAGCTGATGACCAATGCCATCGACATTCAACACCCAAAAAGTGGGTGATAATATCTATCTGATCCCCCTGCCGGTGCCCATCGACGGTTTCGAGGGCTTTGTCACGGCCTGGCTTTACACCGGCGGGCCGGTGGTACTGGTGGATGTGGGGCCGTCGTCGGGCGCCGCCCATCTGCTCGACGCTCTGGCCCGCATCGGCGCAGGGCGGCCCGATCTGATTCTGTTGACTCATATCCACATCGATCATGCCGGCGGCATCGGCGCCGTTGCCGCCGCTTTTCCCCAAACACCGGTGGTGTGTCATCCCAAGGCTGTCGAACACGTCATCGATCCTCAGCGGCTCTGGGAGGGCTCCTTGAAGACATTGGGCGAAGTGGCCCAACGCTATGGGGCTATCGCACCGGTGCGCGCCGAGCAGGTTTTGGCCGCGGACCGGCTCGACACCCCAGGCCTCATCGCGATACCGACCCCTGGCCACGCCCCCCACCAGTACAGCTACCTTATTGGCGACCTGCTCTTTGCCGGCGAAGCCGGCGGTGTTTGCATCTCCCTGGACCATGATCGTTTTTACATGCGGCCGGCCACGCCGCCCCGGTTGCATCTGGAAACCTATCTGGAGAGTATCGACCGATTGATCGCCCGCAAACCGGGAAGAATATGTTACGGTCATATCGGCCTGCAGCATGAAGCCCCAGCCAGGTTGCAAACCCACCGCGCGCAGTTGTTGAACTGGCGCCGGATGATTCAGCCCTGGTTCGACGGCGATCCGGAAAATGCCAACGATAGCATGGCCGCCTGCCTGGAACACCTGCTGGCCAACGATCCCCTTCTATCGCAATTTTCCCAGCTACCGGCCCCTGCCCAGGAACGCGAACGTTTCTTTTTGCGCAACAGCGTGCGCGGCTACTGGGGGTATCTGGCCGAGCGCTGATTTTCCCGCGCCAATGTTTGACAGCCTTCAGCTGTTTTGATAGTTTCGACGTATCGTCCTTCAATTCACCTCTTTTCACCTTTCCCTCATTTGGTTCTGAGAGCATTCATCTCCTTCTCCAGCATCAATGCTGCGTTGTGATCTGATCTGGGGCTTCCCGTGATAAGCAAAAGAGGCTGTGGCGCGGCCTTAAAGCCGGGCGGCCGGTGGTTGGCGCACCCGAGGAGACAAGGCAGGGACACAATGCAAAGGGGCCGCAAAAGGTGTCGTCTGATGCAGGCCGCTGTCGTGGCCGTGGTCGTGCTTCTCGTCGGCGGCAGTGCGCCCGAGGCGCGCAATCGCTCTTTGACGCCGGCAACCAACCACGGCCGGCCCTGGCGCATCGGTTATTACGAGGGGGGCCCGTACATCAACTATCCGGCAAATCTCAAGGCCATCGCCGATGGGCTGGTAGCGTTGGGGTGGCTCAAACCGACACGGTTCAATGATAGCGGCGATCCCAAGGATGCGAGAGCTGTCTGGCAGGCCTTGGGCGTCGAAGGGGGGTATCTTGAATTTGTGCCCGAGGCATTTTGGTCCGCCGATTGGGATCTGGCCCTGCGGGAGCGCAACCGTACCGCGGCGCTGCGGGCTCTTCAAAACCGACAGGTCGATTTCATGATCGCCATGGGGACCTGGGCCGGGCAGGATCTGGTCAACGACCAGCATGCGGTGCCCACCATGCTGGTTTCAACCAGCGACCCGGTCGGATCCAAAATCATCGTCAGCGCCGCCGATTCCGGATTCGACCATGTCCATGCCCGCTGTGATCCCACCCGCTACGAACGCCAGTTGCGGTTGTTCCACGGCCTGTTTGATTTCCAGCGGTTGGGGATCGTCTATGAGGATACGGTGGCGGGCCGCAGCTATGCCGCCCTTGCGGATGTGCACAAAGTGGCCATCGAACAAGAGTTTACGGTCATCAGTTGCAAGGCGCCTTTTTCCGGTGTGCCCCAGGCGGAAAGCACCGCTCGTTTGATCGAATGCCACCAGCGGCTGGCGCCTCAAATCGACGCGCTGTTCATGACCATCCACCGGGGCGTGGATCTGGAGCGCATGGAGGCGATTCTGGCCCCTTTGCTGGCGCACAAGATCCCCACCTGGTCCCAGCGCGGGCCGGAGGAGGTGCGCCAGGGGGTGCTGCTGAGCATTTCCCGGGGTGGCTTCAAGGCCGTGGGAAGCTACCATGCGCAGACCATGGTGCGCATATTGAACGGTGCCCGGCCGCGGGATCTGCCGCAGCTTTTTGAAGATCCTCAGACCATCGCCATCAATCTGAAAACCGCGGCGACGATCGGGTTTGCGCCCCCCAAGGGGCTGATGAAAGTGGCCGATGAGATCTATAAGTAATACTATGATGCTTCACCGCGGCCCGAAGAGGATTGGGGGCTTGGTCATCGCCGCCGCGCTGCTTTTCGGCCTGCTCTTCTGGGTGGTGGACGGCCTGGTCGATTACTACAAGTATCGCGAGCATGTGCGCTTTCTAATCTTCAAGGCACCGGAGAACATCTTGGATTCACTTTTTTTGAATGTCTCCACGCCCGATCTGTTTGCGCGCATCACACTGATGGCCACTTGTCTGATTGCCGGTTCGCTGCTGGCTCGTTTGCTGCACCGGCAGATGGAGAGCGCCGAGGCATTGCGGGCCAGCGAGATCCGCTACCGACGATTGCACGAAAGCATGCGCGATGCCTTTGTGCAGATGGACATGCAAGGCCGGATCACCGATTGCAACACGGCTTTCGCGCAGATGCTCGGTCGCTCCATGGCGCAACTGCGGACCATGCACCAGGAGGATCTGACACCCGAGATGTGGCGGGCCCTGGAGGCCCGCATCATCCAAGAGCAGGTGGTGCCTGGGGGAAAATCCGATGTCTACGAAAAGGAGCTGATCCGCGACGACGGTTCGATTTTGCCGGTGGAACTGCGCACTTTTCTGATCACCGATGAGGGTGGCCACCCGATGGCCATGTGGGCCATTGTGCGCGACATCAGCGAACGCAAAAGGGGTGAACGGGAGCGCGAAGCCGCGCTGGCCGCTCTCAAACGCTCCAATGAGGATTTGCAGCGTTTTGCCTATGTCGCTTCCCATGACTTGCAAGAACCCTTGCGCATGGTTTCGAGCTATACAAGTCTACTCGCGGAACGCTACGCCGCCCAGTTGGACGATCAGGCCCGGAAGTACATCCGTTATGCCGTGGATGGCGCGTTGCGCATGCAGACGTTGATCCGGGATTTACTGACCTTGTCGCGGGTGGAGACCCGGGGGGCCGGCCTGCAGACGGTCGAAGCCGGCCCGGCGTTGAACAAGGCAATCGCCAACCTCAAGGCGATGATCGACGAGACCGGCGCAAAGATCAGCAACGATCCACTGCCGCGGGTCCAGGCCGACGAAGCGCAAATGACGGCGGTGTTTCAGAATCTGATGCACAACAGCCTCAAGTTCCGGCGAGCGACACCGCCGCACATTCACGTCTCGGCCGCGGCCGACCGGGAGGCAGGCGGGTGGCGCTTCGCTGTTCAGGACGACGGCATCGGCATCGACGCGCAATACGCGGACAAGATTTTTGTCATTTTCAAGCGGTTGCACACCCAGGCGGAGTATCCCGGCACCGGCATCGGTCTGGCGTTGTGCAAGCGGATCATCGAAAGGCATCGCGGGCGGATCTGGTTGGAATCCGTTCCCGGCCAGGGTACCACTTTTTATTTCACTTTGCCGGCGGCCCCCATAGGAGACTAATTTGTATGCTGGAAGCAACAGCGACTAAACCCGTCGACATCCTGCTGGTGGAAGACAACCCGGGGGATGTCGATCTGGCCAGAGACGCCCTGGAAGATGGCAAGATCAACAACCGGCTGCATGTGGTCACCGATGGTGAAGCCGCCATGGCCTTCTTGCGCAAACAGGCGCAGTACCAGCAGGCGCCGCGTCCGGACCTGATTCTGCTCGATCTGAATCTGCCCAAGAAGGACGGGATCGAGGTGTTGGCGGAAATCAAGGGAGACGACAGCCTTAAACGTATACCGGTGGTCATACTGACGACCTCCCAGGCCGAAGAAGATATTCTCAAGTCTTACAATCTGCATGCCAACTGCTACCTGACCAAACCACTGCATGTGGGTCAGTTCTTCAGCCTGGTGAAATCCATCGAGTCCTTTTGGCTGAGCATCGTCGTATTGCCGCCCCATGGAGACCCGCAATGAGCGAAAAAATGCGTGTGTTGCTGGTGGAAGACAATCCGGGCGACGCCGACCTGATCCGGGAGATGCTGCCTGCGGAGGGCGAAGCGGGGTTCAGCATCCATCGCGTGGTACGCTTGTCCGATGCGGTGCGGTTTTTGGGCCAGGAGAAGGCGGACCTGGCGCTGCTGGACCTGGGGTTGCCGGACAGCGACGGTATCGATACGATCCGGGTCGTGCGCAGGGCGGCGCCCAACATCCCCATCGTGGTGCTCACCGGCAATGACGACGAACAGGTCGGCATGGCCGCTGTTCGCGATGGCGCCCAGGACTATCTGCTCAAGGGACAGACCCCGGCCTACCACCTTTCGCGGGTGTTGCGCTATGCGGTCCATCGAAAGAACGCCGAAGAGCAAATGCGGGAATCGGAACGCCTCTTGCGCTCGACGCTGGATGCGCTCTCCACGCATATCGCCATTCTCGACCCCTCGGGCAGAATCGTCACCGTAAACAAGGCCTGGAAGGAGTTTGCCGTTCCCTTGCGGACCGAGGCCATCGCGCTTTTGGGCAACGGCGATGAAATGCCTGTTCACTCGGTGCAAGGCCAAGCCGCCGGCCGCCAAAATGAGTTTGCGGCCGGCATCCGCGCGGTTCTGCAAGGTGAAAAAGAATTTTTTGAAATGGAGTATACCTGCGCTACGCCCTCGGGTCCACGGTGGTTTCATGGCCGCGTGACGCCATTCACAGGTAGCGGGCCGTGCTGGGTCGTGGTCGCCCACGAAGATATCACCGCGGCGAAGCAGGCCGAGGAAGAAAAAGCGCACCTCACCGCCCAACTGCGCCAGACTCAGAAGATGGAGGCCATCGGTACCTTGGCCGGCGGCATCGCCCACGACTTCAACAATATTTTGTCGGCGATCATCGGTTTTACCGAGCTGTGCTTGGGGGAGGCCGCGAAGGGAACATCCATGGAAGCCAACTTGCGGGAGGTGTACCAGGCCGGCATCCGCGCCAAGGATCTGGTCAAACAAATTCTCGCCTTTGCCTGGCGGGATGATGGCCAAGCCCAACATACCCAAATCGGCGAGATTGCGCGCGAAGTCCTCACGCTCATGCGTTCGCTGATCCCCAGCTCCATCGGCATTCGTACCGCTATTCTCAGCGATGCCTATGTCATGGCCAACCCCTCCCAAATACACCAGCTGTTCATGAATTTGTGCACCAATGCGGCCCAGGCCATGCAAGCCGACGGCGGCGAGCTTTGCGTCCGGGTGGCCGAAGCAGATCTCGATCCCGGCGACAAGACCGTGCTCAGCGAGTTGAAACCGGGCCGTTATGTGACCATCGAAGTGTCCGATACCGGCATCGGCATCCCGGCCGACAAGATCGACAAGATTTTTGACCCCTATTTTACCACCAAGGAAAGAGGCGAGGGGACCGGTTTGGGATTGGCCATGGTTCTCAGCATTGTGCAACGCTGCCACGGCGAGGTGAAGGTTCGCAGCCAGGTGGGCGAAGGAACTGTGTTTACCGTCCTATTGCCGGTTTCCCAAAAAGGGTTGGGCATCGAAACGTTCGGTGGGAACCACCTTCACTGCGGTACCGAGCGGGTTCTGTTTGTGGACGACGAGCCGTCCATCGTCAAGATGGGCCATCAGACCTTGGGCAGGCTCGGCTACCAGGTGACCGCCCTGCAAGACAGTCGGGACGCCCTGGCGGCGATCCAGGCGGGACCCCATGATTTTGATTTGGTGATCACCGACATGACCATGCCGCACATGACCGGCGATTGTCTGGCGCAGGAGATCTTCAATGTGAATCCGCGGCTGCCCGTCATCTTGTGCACGGGATACAGCAAGAAGATGGTGGACGGCCAAGCGGCTTTTTCAGCTGTGAAAGCCATATTGATGAAGCCCGTTTCCATCGGCAAACTGGCCGCAACCATTCGCAAGGTGATAGACGATGCCCGGCGGTCATAGGCGGGTTGCCTTTGCCGCCCTGATTCACGGAATAGTAACCCCCACTGCACGTTCTTCTCTCAAGTAAATCAAAAAAGATCCGAAAATAGTGCCAGCCAGCCGGATCTGACCTTCAGTTGAAATTCACCCGCCCCAACCCATTTGCCTGCCATCGGCCGTCGGTCGGCTATTGCCCTATGTGGCTGCCGCTATCCTTCATCGCGGATGGCTGCTGCTTGGGAAGATATCCCTGCCCAGGCGCCGCGACCGGCCGCCGGTAGCGGGCCATGGACAACAATACGCAGGGCCGTGTCCTGCAAGACGCTGGCCCCCAAAGGAGAACCGATGAAGAAAACTGTATTGGAAACAGGTGTCGTAGAGGAAAAGGGCACAGGGGGTAGCTTGCGGCCCCACACCTATGTCATGACCCATCTGGACAAGACACATCTGCCCCGGATCATGGCGTTGCAGCGGACGATCGTTGGCAATCTGAGTCGTCCGGACCTGCTGGCGTCGTTTTCCCGGGAGTTCATGGAACAACACCTGGGGCCCCAGGGTTTTATCCTGGGGGTGTTTGTCGGGCAACGGCTCATCGCTTTTCGCAATGTCTATTTCCCGGACCGCATGGACCCGGTGTGGAACCTGGGCATGGATCTTGGACTGTCCGAGGCCGAACGTGCCCGGGTGGCCAATCTTCAGATGGTATGCGTCCATCCCGCCTTCCGGGGCAACGGCCTGGCAATGAAGATGAACCGCGCTGCGATAGATCTGCTGCGACAGCGGGCCACCCACGAGCATGTCTGCGCCACGGTTTCGCCTTACAACTATTGGAATGTCCGCATACTGCTCAATAGCGGTTTCTGCATCGAAGCCCTGAAAATGAAGTATGGACAGAAGCTGCGTTACATCGTCCATCAAAATTTGAGCGTGCCGTCGCGTTATGGTGATGAAGGCGCCGTGCGGGTCTCCATGGGCGATCTGGAGGGGCAGCGGGAACAGCTCAAGGCAGGCTTTCATGGGGTTGACCTGGTGGCTGCCGACTCTCCCGAAGGCGTCTGGCCGGTTCATGGGGCAGGCCCGATGATGCTTCTGTTCAAAAGCAAAAGGCCCGCGGCGCTTCCGTGGACCTCTTGTCCTGACCTCGGGTCTCAGGAATGGAGGCTTCCCGACGGGTGGTGCAGCCACGTGCCGCTGGACCCCGAGGCGTATCGCCCAATACATCCATAGAGAGCGGTCTGGTCAGGTTGTATGCAAACTGTCCGAGATAATTTTCAAGCCTTCCAGGGTCAGGTTGGGTTCCACCGACTCGATGGTGGTGGCCACATGTTGGATCAGGGGGGCCAGGCCGCCGGTGGCAATGA
>JBAQGR010000090.1:0-1634 GCA_049287895.1 Desulfatitalea sp. | reverse complement strand
CACCGCGCACCACCCAATCAAGCTGCGCTTGCTTGCGCGGTACACGGCGCCGGTCAGCACCGCGGTTTATGTTTGAAGGGACCTAATGGGTAGAAAGCTGGTCATTGTAGCACTATTCATTTTATATATTGTGCTTGGGAATATTGTTTTCAATTACTTGTTTGGCGAAGCGTGGGGCTTGAGCAATACGAATGATATGTTCTTCTTCAGTATAAAAGCTTTTTTTATTGGCTGTGTAGTTGCATTTTTATTATCAATAATTCCTACTGCAATCTGGCCTCAAAATATATGGATTTGGATGGTTGCGTACCCGTTTAAAATTCTCTTTTTTGGTATAATGGTCTCGTTGTCTGTTTTATTTACAAAAAATACCGATGATTTTATACCTGCGGCAATTTGGGTAGGGATTGGTGTTTGTATGGCAGCAAGCAGTTACGCAGGTTCAAAAATGACAAAAAGAAAGTTACTGAAAAACAGAATTGCGAAAACATAACCTCACGCTTTACTCTGACAGGTGCTCCGCTGCCGCTACGCACCTGCAGGTAAGCGTGGCCGTTAACTGCAAAAATATCACGATGCGCGGTGGACCCCATCGTTTGGACAACCGGATAGCCGGGTTAAGCTATAAGCCGCCAGGTTATTGGGAGGCGCCGTGCCCCCCTTTTTTGGGATTACCGTAAATGCTGGGGGCGTGTGCCGGGGGGATCCACCAAATCCCCCCGGCACACACTCGCCAGCACAAAAGTACTTCCTTGTACCCATTTTCATGCGGCTCTCGCAACTTGTTGGTTGAGGCCAAAATAGACCTCATCCGGTGTTCGGTTGTCAAGCCCTTGATGAAAGCGCTCAAAGTTGTAGAACTCAAACCACTGCTTTAATCCCGCGTGCAGTCGCGGGACAGTGTCGAATGCGTGTAGATAGACATACTGATGCTTAAGCGTCCACCACAGCCGCTCGACAAAAATATTGTCCTGAGCCCGGCCACGGCCGTCCATGCTGATTTTGATATTGTTTGCTTCCAGAACGCCGGTGAACTCCTTGCTGGTGAACTGGGCGCCCTGGTCGGTATTAAAGATTTCTGGGGATCCATAGCGCCCAATGGCTTCTGTGAGGGCCTCAATGCAAAACTCGATATCAAGGGTATTGGATATCCTCCACGACAACACCTTGCGGCTGTACCAGTCCATGATGGCCACAAGGTACATGAAGCCGCGTTCCATCGGAATGTAGGTTATGTCCGTGGCCCACACCTGGTTGGGTCGCTCGATGGCCACATCCCGCAACAGATAAGGGTAGATCCTGTGCGCCGGGTGCGGGCGACTCGTTCTGGGCCTCGGATAGATCGCCTCCAAACCCATTAGGCGCATCAAGCGTTGTACGCGCTTGCGGTTGATGTCGTACCCCAAGCGGCGCAAGTAATTGCGCATGGACCGGCTTCCCCAACAAGGCATTTTTAGGTACTGCTCGTCGATCAGCCGCATGATTTCGAGATCTTCCGGTTTGATCGGACGGGGTCGGTAGTATATTGACGAGCGACTGATATCAACCAATTGGCATTGACGCGAAAGGCTCGGCTTGTGATCGCAACGCTCTATCATCTGCTTTCTCTCTTCACGATCTAAAAGCCGAGCCTG
>JBAQGR010000089.1:0-1617 GCA_049287895.1 Desulfatitalea sp. | reverse complement strand
CCATTCTCACCAAGCCGGGTCCTCAGCTCCTCATCATGAAAAAGGCTCAGGATCCTATTGCAAAAATCCCGTGGGTGATCCGCGACGAGAAGATCCCTGCCGGCTTCCAGCTCAAGGCCTTCAGCGCCGATGGTCGTCGAAACCACCGCCTTGCGCATGGAAAGCGCTTCCAGGATCTTCAACCTGGACCCGCCGCCCACGCGAAGCGGAACAATGTAGACAGCCGCCTTGGCGATATACGGTCGCACATCATCGACCGTTCCGGTCAAAAGCACCCTGGATTCTCCTTGAACACGCGCTTTCAAAACCGGCAAAGGGTTTCTCCCGACAATGCACAACCTGGCTTGCGGACACTTCGCCAACAGCAACGGCCATACTTGATCGAGAAAATAGATCATGGCATCCACATTGGCCCTCCAATCCATGGAGCCGGTAAAAACCAGCGAGCCCGGCTCCGGCTTTTCAAGCGAGGGTTGGAAATAATCTATATCGACGCCATTTTCGATAACTTTAACCTTATCCGGGGACACCCACCTGGTGATAATCGCCCTATCCTGCTCCGACACCGCCGCGATCCGGCGAAAATCGGCAAAGGCCGCTTTTTCGAACCGGGCCATCTTTTTCCACTGAAGCCAGAAATAGGCTTTCACAAGCGGGTTGCGCGCCACTTCGCAATTGCGCTGCCAAATGAGCGCTTCGACATTATGCGCATCGACCACCAAGGGCACATCGCGCACGGATTGCAAGTTTATGGCGTATGGGGTCCACTCGCAATGAATCAAATCGTACTTCTTCTTTCCGATTTCTTTCTCGATGGTCTGAACGAGCATCTTCGAATAGTGGCTGCTTACAGAATATGGATAAATCGAAAAAAGGTTTAAAAAAAGCGCGCAGTAGAACTTGAGGCCTTTTTTATCTAAAAGCGGGGGTGGAACGGTAATGACCTCGATCCCGCTTTCCTTGAACCCGCCGCAAGCGCCAGAATCACCCTCTGCGTGACAGCGGCAGATGAATACGATTTCATGATGCAGCGACAGGTGTTTCAGCAGATTGAAAGTCCGCAGCCGTTTCCCTGTGTTTACCGGGAAAGGCAACTCTTCGTCGATAACAATTACACGCATCGTCAAGCCGCCATGAATGCAAAAATAAAGTTGTAGCCGATCGGCTGAGGGATTTCTGTGATGTACATTACAGCAACCGTGTGGCCGCGACAACGATCGCCTGGGACGGATGTCAATTATATGTCACGGCACCGTATGAAATGTTCTATTCCTGATGCCGAGGGCATCCCACCGGCCCACCCTTAAGAGTCGCTGGAGACGCACTGGAAGGGGCTTAAATCAATGTCACAAAAGAAAAATGAGGCTAAAGCGA
Source organism: Desulfatitalea sp. (assembly GCA_049287895.1). Classification (GTDB taxonomy): domain Bacteria; phylum Desulfobacterota; class Desulfobacteria; order Desulfobacterales; family Desulfosarcinaceae; genus Desulfatitalea. The sequence goes on along the minus strand of JBAQGR010000089.1, from coordinate 243 downwards.
AATGGCTCGGTCGCAATTTTCAAGATAAGTGTTGAAGTAATCAAAAAACATACTATATTGTTCAGGCAGTCGAACAGGTAACTCCCAACCTTGCCAACAAACGTTATCCATGCCACTTACCTTTGCACCCTGAAGGGGAAAGGACAAGCCATGTTGAAAGCCATACAGGGGTTTATCAGGAATTCGGCCAAAGCCAAAAGAGAATGTCAAACCGGCCTTTTGCCCCAGTTATTGGACCTGATC
>JBAQGR010000088.1:0-2596 GCA_049287895.1 Desulfatitalea sp. | reverse complement strand
GTGCAATGTCGCACCGGCGCCGATGCCGTGTAACAACATAGAACATCAAAGAGAGGAAAAAGTCATGTTAGGCAGCCTGAAAGAAAAGGCCATGGACAAAGCCATGGAGCAGCTCAAAAAGGAAATCGGCCCGATGGTACAGGAAAAAATCGATCTGTTCCAAAACCTGAAACCATCGGACATCAACGACGACGGCAAATACCAGACCATCATCGTATCGACACTGTGGCAACTGGCCAAAATGCAATCCGGCGGCGCCATCGGCATGGCCCAGAAGTTCGTGGATGTCGAAAAAAAGTTCCGCGACGGCCTGTTCAACGTACGCAACGAACTGGTCCAGGTTCAAGGTGAAACAGTCACGTTAGACCCGGAATTTTCCGACAAAGTAGTACCGGTACTGATCGCCTCCATGAAAGGATAGCCATTGCGCTTTGCGGTCCAGGTCGATCCCGAAGCATATACGCTTTTGCTGAAAGACAAGGCCGGCGGCAAAGCCGTCCTGCAAAAGACCGCCGAGGGCGTCACCACCACCACCACCGGCCTGGGCCGCACCTTTCAATATGGCCTTACCCCTACAACGTTACTTACTATAGTTTGATATTGATTTTCGACATTTAGCCTGTCATACTGCGCAACAACCGCTTAACTCAGGAGGCAGGCCATGTTACCCACGATACGATGCGACGAATACCTTTACCGGGTGCCAAAATTTGATCTTGGAAAGAGCGATATTAGGAATTTTTCACACGAACTTAGAGGATTTCACGAGCAGTTTGCTGACTGCTTTAACCGCAGCGAATCCCGAGAGCACTTTTTTAACTATATGGCCGGACAATTCAGCGATCTGGAACGCAAGTCCATTGAGCCCATCGCCCTGGCGGTCAAGGACGGAAACGTTCGGGCGATGCAGCGCTTTGTAAGCGATGCCCAATGGGACGACGACAATATCGGCATCAAGTATCGTAGTTCTGTAAACGACGATCTTGGCAGTCCCAATGGTGCCATGATTTTCGACGAGAGCGGCTTTGTCAAGAAAGGCGATGATTCCATCGGCGTGGCTCGTCAATACTGCGGCACCATTGGAAAGGTGGACAACTGCCAAGTTGGCGTTTTTGCCGCCTACACCTCAGAGCATGGTTACGCAATAGTGGACAAGCGACTTTTTATTCCAAAGGAATGGTTCACGCAAGACTACGCACTGCGTAGGAAAAAGTGCGATCTGCCTGAAGATATCTCTTTTCGCACCAAGCCTGAACTCGCGGCAGACATGCTCAGAACGATCAGTGCCGAGAAAATCCTTCCCTTCAAGTATATCCTTGCCGATTCGCTATACGGCATGAGTCCCGAGTTTATCGAGGCCTGCGAAGCTTTACCGGAAGCCACTTATTTAGTGTCAGTCAGCAAAAAAACGTTATGCTGGCTCAAAAGGCCGCTGTTGATGACGCGGCAATATCGCTGGGGCGGTCGAACCAAGACTAAAACCGTTGTGGCCGATAGCGACAGCAAGCCGATTTCCGTTGAGGAGTTGGGCAAGAACATCAACGAATATTTCTGGTACCGCAGGCAAGTTTCCGAAGGCACCAAGGGGCCGATCGTTTACGAGTTTACCCGGCGTCAGATCGTCTTGTCCGCCAATGGTCTTCCGCAAAAAACCTTGTGGTTGCTAATCCGGCGCACAATCGGCGATGATCCCCAATACAACTTCTTTATCAGTAATGCGTCACCCAGCGTTCGGCTTAAAACCCTTGTCTGGCTGAGTGGTTTGCGCTGGGCGATCGAGCAGTGTTTTGAAGAAACCAAGACAGAACTGGGCATGGACCACTATGAAGTACGTAAATACATGGGCTGGCACCACCATATACTTACCTGCATGTTGGCGCACTTTTTTCTCTGGCACCTGAAAATCAGGTTGGGGAAAAAAAGCACCGTCCATTACGCTGTCGCAGCTTAGAGTACTGCTCAGGCTCCTTTTGCCTATGAAAAGACACAGCTTGGAAACATTGCTTGATCAAGTTATTTGGATCCAGAACAGAAACCACAAGGCGTACTTGTCTCATCGCAAAAGACGGCTAAAAGAAATTGTCAAAGAACATCAAGTATCGTTGTAGGGTTAAGCATCTGATATGCTTGGCTCACTTTTAAGAACGTGTGCCGTGCCCGGCACACAACCTTGGCTTTCAGCGGATCGCGGCCAAAAAGCGGCCTCTCCCGCTGAAGCCTACGTTGGGCAGTATTGAAATGACGATGCCACCTACTTTAAAAATCGTAATAGGGCTGATTGTCATCGCTATTACTTCACAAATATTCAGCATGGCAAAATACGATAGCTTGGATAATCCAAGTTCATATGCGATGAACATATTTTGGATCATCGCTTGGATTGCAATTATTAGAGGGTTTCTGAGTAGATCAAATATTTTAAGACGATTAGCTATTGCTGTCTCATTGATTGGCTTATTGGGCTTATTCTTTGCTCTCTATTTTTATACAGTGGTTCCTTTCGCAAAGCCAAAAGAACATACTGCGGCAATAATTTTTGCTATAATCGGCATTTTGATTCAGGGATTTACAATTGTTGTTCTTACTTCTCATAAGG
>JBAQGR010000087.1:0-16201 GCA_049287895.1 Desulfatitalea sp. | reverse complement strand
AGCGAATTGGTCGCCATGGGACGACAGCTCAAGATCCGAGGCGCCCAGCAAATCGCCACACAAGTCAAAACAGCCGTAGATCATTGGCAAGAAGAATTCCGCGCCTGGTCGGTGCCCGACAGCGATATTGCACGGCTTTCTCCCGGCATTCAGCGCCGCTTAGCTTAGCGCATGGCCCGCCTGAACATCGAAAAAAGATCATGGCATGGCGGAATAAACAAAAACGCCCCGGCCGGAGCCGGGGCGTTGGGGTCGTACAGGATATCTCAGATGGCGCTTAGAACAATCCGCTCACCTTGCCGGTGGCCGGATCGACGTCGATACGGCGGAAGGCCGGGTTGGAGCTGGTGCCGGGCATCAGGCTGATGGTGCCGGCGCAGGGGCACAGGAACTTGGCGCCCGAGTAAATGAGGATGTCGCGGATGGGCAGACGCCAACCCTTGGGAACGCCCTTTTTCACCGGGTCGTGGGTCAGGCTCAGGTGGGTCTTGACCATCATGGTGGCAAAGTCGGCGTACTTGGGATCCTTTTCCAGCATATCCGCCTTGGCGGCGGCATCCGGCAACCAATCCACGCCGTCGGCGCCGTAGATCTCCTTGGCGATCTTATCGACGCGGTCGCGCAGCTTCATCTCCAGCGGATAGAGGAATTTGAAGTCGTTCTTTTCGTTGCAGGCGTCGATGACCGCATCGGCGAACTCCAGGGCACCCTGGCCACCCTTGAGCCAGTGGTTGGACTCGGCGCAACGGGCACCCGCCGCTTCGGCCGTCTTCTTCACCAGGGCCACTTCCGCGTCGGTGTCGGTGTAAAAACGGTTGATGCAAACCACCGGGTTGATGCCGGATTTGCGGATCACGCCGATCAGGTGCACCATATTTTCGCAGCCCTTTTCCACCAGCTTGAGGTTCTCCTTGGTGTAGGCATCGTCCAGGGCCTTGCCGGCTACGACCTTGGGGCCGCCGCCGTGCATCTTCAGGGCGCGGATAGTGGCGGTCAGAATGGACACATGGGGTTTCAGGCCGGAGAAGCGGCACTTGACGTTCCAGAACTTTTCAAATCCGATATCAGCGGCAAAGCCCGACTCGGTGACATGGTAATCCCACAGCTTGAGGCCCACGCGGTCGGCGATGATGGAGCTCTGGCCCACGGCGATGTTGGCGAACGGTCCGGCATGCACCAGGCAGGGCTGATACTCGGCCGTGCTCATCAGGGTGGGGTTGATGGTGTTGCGCATGAAGGCCGCCATGGCATTGCCCACTTCCAGGTCGCGGCAGGTAACCGGTTTGCCGCTCTTGTCAAAGGCCACAGTGATGTTGTTGATGCGCTCTTTGAGGTCGGCCATGTCCTTGGCCACGGCCAGGATCGCCATCAGCTCGGAACCCACGGCGATGCCGAACTTGCTCTGCATGGTGTAACCGTCGGTGCGGCCGCCGAGGCCGATAACGATGTTGCGCAGGGCCTGGGCGCAGAAATCGATGATCCAGCCAAGCTCCACGCGGGTGGGATCGATATCCAGACGGCGCATGCCGGTCAGGCGTTTGAGCTGTTCGTCGTTGTAGTTGCGCTCATGCTGCATACGGCTGGTCATGGCCACCATGCCCAGGTTGTGGGCGTTCATGATGTCGTTGATGTCGCCGGTCAGACCCAGGGAGAACTCGGTCATGGGGATCAGCAGCGAATTGCCGCCGCCGGCGGCCGTACCTTTGACGTTCATGGTGGGGCCACCCGAGGGTTGCCGCAGGGCGCCGCCGACTTTTTTACCGCGCGCGCCCAAGCCTTCGATCAAGCCCAGTGACGTGGTGCTTTTGCCTTCGCCCAACGGGGTGGGGGTGATGGCAGTGACTTCGATGTACTTACCATCCGGTTTGCCTTGCAGACGTTTGATGATTTTCAAAAAATCAAGTTTGGACAGGCGGCCCATTGGCAGCATCTCGTCCTTTTGGAGGCCCAATTTTTCCCGCCATTCGTCGGGCATGGGCATCTTTTTTTCCGCTTCCTCGGAAATCTGCCAGTCGGCCATCTTTGTCGCATCGTAAGCCATCGATCCAACCTCCTTTTTGTTGTGATCCTTGTATTGGGGATGCAAAGCGCCCTCTTAAACACCGGCGCCGGTTATTTTTCGTATAAATGCTCATGTAGAGCCAAATCGGGATGGTGCCAACAGTCTCAAACCACAGCCTGATCAGGGTGGCAAATACGCGCCTCCTTAACATGGGTCCCGGGATTTGGCAAGCGCCTCCTTTTCGGCTGAAGGAGATGGAGCAGCGCGCCTTGGCGGGCCGGTGTTTTTGGAAGCCGATCTCAGGCCGGGAGGGTGTCAGTTTGCATGGGCGTCCCGATGGCCGAATCCTGAAAAAACAGGCTTGCCGTCCATGGCGTGGGCCATGATCGTCATATATTGCTCGCGGAGGGCGGAGAGCCCGATACGCGTATCCCGTGCATCGCCTTTTAAAGCGAAGGTCTGATTGAATTTGGCCTGGGTCACATAACTCAGGATGATCCGGGGCACGTCGTAGTGATGGATCGTGTCGTAGTGCACGGCACGGCCGTTCTCGACGATGTAGATACGATTCAGATGGATGTAACCGTCGGCTTTGCCGAGATAGTTGAGGTCTCTATAAGTGTTGGGGCCGTAAGCGAGGGGCGGCAGGTGATCGCTCACCAGGATAATGATGCTTTGCGGGTCGATACGGATGAGCTCCTTGACATAAGCGGCAATAACTTCGGTGCGGTAATAGTACTGGTTCACGGCCAACTCGAGCAGATTATCGCGAAACTTCCCCATGCCCGATATCTCGATGACCTTGGGCCGCTTGTTGGTATTGGTCAGGTGGGGCGTATGGCCGTAGACCGTCATGATGTAGTTCAGCAGCGGCCGGCCCGGATTGGCTTTGATCCAATCGGCGACAAAGGCCAGATTCTGGGAGAAGAGCTGCCCATCGTACATGAAGAACTCATCGGTTACATCCCCGGTGCTGAAATAGGTATCAAACCCCGGCGCATACTCTTTGGGGTAGTAAATGTTTTCGAAGCCCAGTCCCGCGTAAGCATTGGTGGAATTGAAGAATTCAGGATAAAAGGCATTGGTGGCGATGGCATGATAGCCTCCCTGGGCCAGGATGTTCGGGAGGCAAAAAGTCTTGGCGCCGGTGAACACATCGAATTCGATGCCCGAAAGCTCGCGCATGGCCGGAACCCCGCAGAGCACCTCGAACTCGGCCTGGGCCGTGGCGCCGCCAAATACCGGCGAAACCGAAAGGCCCCCTTTGCCCTTGAATAGGGCTTCAAAGGAAGGATGCGCGGGGTTGCGGGAAAAGCGGGCCTTGCGCAGCAGGGTGGGATCGAAAAAGCTTTCGAGCACGATCAGGTGGACATTGCCCTTGGTCTTTGCGCCCTTCACCTTATCGACCACTTCGTCGTATGCGCGCAGGAAACGGACGTTGCCACGATAGGCCAACGTCTTTTCCAGGCAAATGAGTCTCCGCGCTTCGTTGTAGAGCGCCATACCGATGCGGCCGTTGATTCCCGCGCTTTTGGTATCCGACATCCAATCGATGGGTTTTTGTGTCCGTTCAAAGGCCCCCATAAAAAAGGCCGGGAACCCCTCTGCCGCGACGACGAGTACCAGCAGCGGCACCGCTCCCCAGACCAGCGGGCGGAACCGGCGCCATTGCACGGAGCGCAGGAAGAGACCGAGAGGCACGCCCACCACCAGGAACAGGAGAATTTTATTGAGGATGGGCATGACCAGGAACATTTCCGGCAACTCGGTTACCTCGGTGAAGCGCAGCAGGCGGCCGAACAGCACGTGGTAGGTATCGAAAATGACATAGGCCATCACAATGGGCAGGGCCGCTATCAAAACCTGGAACCGGGACGGGCGGGTGATCAGGTTGAAATAGAAATAGAGATAGAGCAGCAGCGGAATCTCAAAGCGCCACGCCAACATCAGCGACGGCAAACCGCCGACCTGCTGCGCGGTCAACGTATAGGCAAACAGAAACAGCAGGAGGCCTGCGTAACGAATGACCGTCGGCTTGGCTGGACAAAGCAGCGCGCGTATGACTGGGACGATGGATGAAATCATAGCGCTCTGCTATACCACTGATTGCATGAATCTTCAATATCCACCAACATATGTTTCAGGGCAATCGCATGTAGACTTGGCACGCAGCGTGCTGTCTTCGTGCTTACTTAAATCTCAATTCCGCACTCCGTGCATATCTGACCAATTGCCCGGTATAACAACGTATTTTGTTATGTGTTGGTAACCAATTGAAATGTAAATAAAATCTAGACTTTTGTCTAGTTGTGTGGTAACCACCTGAAAAACATTAATTTTTAGGTGGATAATAGAAATAGGAGTTATGGCAGGTGCAAGGGGAATATCACCAGCGAAACAAAACCGCCCGACCCAGGCACAAAGGCCGGGATCGGGCGGCGGGAAATCGCTCTTCGCGTTGGAACGCGGAAGAATTTACTTCTTCTTGGTGTAGTCGTACCAGCCCTTGCCGGTCTTTTCGCCGTATTCGCCCTTGACGTACTTCTCCACCAGGCTGGGGGGGGGCAGCATGGTGCGGTCGCCGGTGGCCCGGAAGGCCTCCATGCCCATGATGTAGCTCAGGTCGATGCCGGTGAGGTCGTTGAGGCGGAACGGGCCCATGGGATGGCCGGCGCCGTAGACGCACGCCTTGTCGATGTCTTCCACCGAGGCCACACCCATCTCCAGGATCCACTGGGCTTCGTGGCTGATGGCCCTGAAAATGCGATTGAGCAGGAAGCCGTCCACTTCTTTTTTCAGGTGGACGGGCACTTTCTCGATCTTTTTGCACAGATCCATGGAGACCTGGATGGTTTCATCGGAGGTGTGGGGGCCTTGCACCACCTCCACCAGTTTCATCACCAGGGCCGGGTTGAAGAAGTGCAGGTTGCACACCTTGCCGGGGCGCTTGGTGGCATCGGCGATTTTGGAGCTGACGATGAACGAGCTGTTGGTGGCCAGGATGGCGTGGGGCGGGGCCCATTTGTCCAGGTCGGCGAACACTTTGCGCTTGAGGGACAATATCTCCAGAATGGCTTCGATGACATAGTCGGCATCTTTGACCGCTTCCTGCAAGTTGGACGAGAAGCTGATGTTCGCCCGCGCCTGCTTGGCCTGATCGGCGGTCAGCTTGCCCTTCTCCACGCGGCCCGGCAGGTACTTGTTGACGAAATCCTCGGCTTTTTTAAGGACATCTTCCTTGACATCCGTGCAGACCACTTTGTAGCCCTGGATGGCGCAGAGCAGAGATATCTGATGGCCCATGTTGCCTGCGCCGATGACGACGATCTTTTTGACATCCTCGATTTTCATTGAATCCTCCTTAAGTGTGAATAGGGTAAAAAGGGCTCTTGAACCGCCCTGAAAGTGAGCTTGCGAGAGCTATTTCTAAAAACAAACTGAGCAAACGTTCGGTTTCATAGCACCACATCGGCGTATAGGTCAAGGAGGGATCAGATGAATGAAACACGGGACGAATATGGGGGGTGCCGACGAGGTGGGCCATGGAGCCCATGGCGCGGCGCCGGCCCATTGAGACCGACGCCGCGCGCCATGGGGAAATGAGAAAGCGGAGGAACCGAAGCGTCCTCCGCGTGTTCGGCATTTACTTTATGGGTGTGCCGATGGGCAAAATACCGGCCGCTATCTTGGCCCGGATTTCGTATTGCTTCAGCGGCGACTCGTGCAGGATCATCATCTTCTGGGCTGCCATGGAACCTTCGGCATGCACAGTGGTCACCTCGTGGAAGGCCGCCTCGTGGGAGGCCACGTGGCGCATAGTTTCGTGGATCATCTTCATGCGTTCCTCCGTGCTATACTCCGAGGCACCACCGAGATAGTGCTCCAGATACCCATGGATCTCGGGATTGTCCCAATCGCGCTTGTCGGGCGAGGTGGCCAGGATGCCGCCGCCGATATCCTGGATCAATTTGACGAACTCATGGTATTTACTGGCAAAATGCAGTTTGGCCATATTGGCGATCAGCGGGTTGGGCACCGCGATCTCCCCGAACATGACCGGCTTCATGGCCGCCGCATCGGCCAGGGCGCGCAAGGTCTCCACATAGGCGGCGATGTCGGCCAGTTTCTCGCGGATGTGGCTCACTTTGAACAGGCCGTTGTACTTGGCCATGGCCACGGCACACCCGGCCATCACTTCGACATTGGGCACCTTGTAGCTGATGGCCGTGAAGCGGTGGAAAGTGGCGAAGGTGTAAGCGAGGGCCATGGAAAATTGCCATTCGCCGCACATGAACACGCGGTCCCAGGGCACGAAGACGTTATCGAAGACGATCATGGCTTCGGTCAGTTCGCGCACCGGCCGGTCGGCGTGAAACTCCTTGTCCGACCATGGACCGCGGCCGTTGCGGCAGATGAAGGTGATGCCTTTGGTGTTGGCCGGGATGGCGAAGCTGACGGCATAATCGGCTTCGTTCTCGCGCATCTGGCGGGTGGGCACCACCATGATTTCGTTGGCCGCCGGTGCGCTGGTGATATGAATCTTGGCGCCCTTGACGAAAATGCCCTCTTTGTTTTTATCGACCACATGCAGGTAGTAATCGGGATGTTTCTGGTGGGCGGGTTCCTTGCCGCGGTCGCCCTTGACACAGGTGATCGCCCCGCAGGTGTGCAGGTCGTTTTTGCGCAGATGCTCCAGAAAATTTTTGGCGTTGGCCTCATATTGCTTGTTGCCCATCTGCTTGGCCACGGCCATGGCCGCGTTGAGGCAGTCGGTGCCGATATCCTTGCCGAAAGGCAGGCCGCCGGTCTGGCGCATGAGGGTCTGGATCGCCTTGGTGCGATTGCTTAGGTCCTCAGGCGTCTTGGGAGTGACGTAAAAACGGTTGATCGGCTCTCCCGTCTCCGGATGCTTGGCAATCAGCAGATCCTTTGTCTCCTGGTCGCCGGTGGCGGCCAGCTCATAGGCGGCGGCGATGGTATCCACGGTGAGGCTCAAAACACGATGTTTGGTGATATCCTCCACGCGTTCGCCGCTAATAAAAACCTTTCTGCCATCCCGTAAACTTTGCTTGTACTCTTCAACTGTACGAATGCCCATAGAGTGCCTCTTTTCATTTGGTGTGTTTCTGGTTGGAAGATAAGCGTGCTGCACTCATGTGAATGGCCGAACGATACCCCTTTCAGCCCACGGATACCGGCCCGCGGAATGCGTTTGCCGAGCCGCATACTCCCCGGTGCGAAGCAGCGCCACCAAATGCGCTTCGTTGACGATGGCCATGGGAAAACAGGTGTAGGCCTTTCCCAGGGCCAGGATGCCGTGGGCATCCGAACCGCCAATGCCCCGGACGCCCAAGCGCCGGGCCGCGGCCTGGGCCATTTGGTTCAGCTCCGGCCGCAGACTGCCGTTGAGTGTTTCGATGGCCACAAGACCTTTGAGCTGCAATACCCGGTCGCCCATGGCGCTGCCGACCATTCCGGCCTGGTAGGGATGAGCGGGCACTGCCACTCCGCCGCGCCGTTCGACCCACTCCATAACGGTCTGCATGGGCAGTCCCGGCGGAAAATCCCCCTTGCCGGCCCGCACCCCGTAGATCAGCAGGTGGCCTTCCGCGGCGCGGTACTCCAATCCCCGAAAGATGGGAAAACGCTCCTGTTCGGCGATCCGCGCGAAAGGCCGGCTCAAATCGTAGGAGTGGTGTTCGGTGATACACACCCCATCCAACCCCACCCGACGCGCCTGGGCCACCACCTCTTCGGGACGGATGGCCGAATCACCACCCAGGAGCGTATGCACATGCATATCTATTTTAAACATCTTCACCGATTCCTGGCACCAGCCGCCCAAGACGCGCAACGGCTTCACTCTCTTCCTGCAACTTTCCACTTTCTTCTTTCGACTTTCAACACTTCGTCGGAATCTTCTCCTTTTGCTTCTCCAACCGGCGCACCTGGATGCGCGCCTGGGCCTCCTTGTTGCGGCGGCACTCTTCCTCCGTTTGCGCTACGAGGGGCGGTACCTCTTTGGGTTTGTATTTTTCATCCAGGCTCACAAAGGTCAGATAGGCCGAAGCGACGTGGCGCACAGCGCCGCTGAGCAGATTCTCGGCCTCCACGCGCACGCCGATTTCCATGGAGGAGCGGCCGACGTAATTGAGGCTGGCCTTGAAGGTCAACAGCTCGCCCACAAAGGCGGGGTGGTGAAAATCCAGCCGATCAATCGATGCCGTCACCACGTTGGCCCGTGCGTGGCGATAGGCCACGATCCCGGCCGTATTGTCGATATGCTTCATGATGACGCCGCCATGCACATTGCCCGCCGGATTGGTGTCCGCGGGCATCACCAGGTGGGAAACCACCAAACTGGTATCGCTGACCATGCGCTCTTTCAAAATGTCTTCCTCCCATTGGTACCACGGCCCAGAGGCCGCCTCGGTTCGAGTGGGCATCAAGTTATGTCTCCCCACCGGCTTTGGCAAGCGCAAAGACCCTGGCCCGTCAAGATCAGGATGAGGGTGACCGGCGAAATGGGAAGGCTCTTGCCCTTTACGGCTCCTGAGGCAGTGCCACCGCGGGCAACTCTTCTTTGATCGCGATGCCGAGGGTTTCAAGGGTGTAAGGTTTTTTGAGGTAGCGTCTGGCCCCCAGGCGCAAGGCTTTTTTGACGCGCTCGGTCTCGGAGTACCCGCTGGTGAGGATCACCCTTTGACGCGGATTTTGCGACCAAATCCGCTCGTAGGTTTCCAGACCGTCGATACCGGGGTCCATGATCATATCCAGAACGACCATATCGGCAGCGTGAGTTTGTAGGTAGAGGACCGCCTCCTCGCCCGACGAGAGTGCGCTGACCGCATACCCGAGTTGGGTGAGAATGGCCGTGGCGATCTCGCGCTGCTGCGGGACATCGTCGATCACCAGAATCTTCTCTCCATGGCCATGGATCTCTTCCTTAGTGAGAGGCCTCCTTTTCAGGGATGGGGCTTTGCGGGTGACCGGAAAGTAGAGCGTAAAGGTCGTGCCCTGGCCTTCGACACTATGGATATTGATGTATCCCTTATGGTCCTTGACGGTTCCCCAGACAACGGCCAGACCGAGGCCCGTGCCGCTGCGCCCCATTTTCTTCTTGGTGAAGAACGGTTCGAAGATCCGAGCCTGATCTTCGGGGGATATCCCCATACCGCCATCGGCAACCGATAGCACGGTGTAGTCTCCCTCCTGCACATGATCATACCCTTTGATGGGAAAATCGACGTAACCGGTGCGCGTGGTGATGGTGATGGGTCCGCCGTTGGGCATGGCTTCGGCCGCGTTGGAGACCAGATTCATGATCGTCTTGGACAGATGCACGGGCGACCCCATGATATTCATGAGCTGCGCATCCAAATCCGTATGAATACTGACCCACGGATGGAACGATTTCATCTTCAAAAATTCTGGGCTGTTGAAATAGCTTGTGATGAGGTCGTTCAAGCGGACCACTTCCTCCACGGTGACACCCCTGCGGGCCAGGGTCAACAAATCCTGGACAATGGCGCTAGCCTTTAATCCGGACGATTTGATGCTTTCCAGTGGGCCGCGCAAGGGACTCTTGGGTGGAAGACGCAATAGAACCAGGTCGGGATAACTCACGATACCGGAAAGAATGTTGTTGAGGTCGTGGGCCACGCCTCCGGCCAAGGTGCCGATGGCCTCCATCTTCTGGGCCCGCTGGGTCTGGTGCTCGAGCTCTTGCTGTTGTCGTTCACTCTTCTTGCGCTCGGAGATGTCGCGCAAAAGACCGCGGCAACCGGTGATGGTGCCGTTCACGGCAACGATCGGCGAGGCCGACAGATCGACGGAGAGCGATGTTCCATCCTTGCGGCGGATCTCCAGGTCGTTGATATGCACGGCGCTGGAGGCGGATGAACTGTCTTGCATCAATTGGGATATGCGCACGAATGCTTCCGCCGGGACCAGATCCGTGAACGCAACCCGGACGCACTCCTCCTTGGATAGGCCTGCCATGCGGCACAGAGCATTATTGAAGAAGGAGAGATTGTTCTGGAGATCCAGCTCGAAGTACCCCTCTTCGATGCTTTCGATCATATTGCGGTACTTTTCTTCACTGCTTTTGAGCTCTTTTTCAGCCCGCTTCCGGTCGCCGATGTCGCGGGCGATCCCTTCGTAACCATCGGGATTTCCCGCCGCATCGTAAAGCATGCGCACGGTGACGGACATCTGCAGTTCACTGCCATCCTTGCGCCGGGAGACCAGCTCGTGGTCCCGGATTTCGCCTTTGCGCAGCAGTTCATCCATCAATTTATCGCGCTGTTGCGGTAGCGCCCATATAGTTTCCACCTTTTTGCCGAGCATCTCATCGATGGAATCGTAGCCCAGCAAACCGGCCGCCGAGGGGCTCAACATCACCACCTCCCCATGGGCATCCACGCGATAAAAAATGTCAAGCATGCTCATGACGATCCCGCGGTAGGCGCTTTCGCTTTGCGCCACGCGCGCCTCGGAGATGGCGATACGTTGCCGGGCCTGGTCCGCGCGTCGTTGCAGGAGCAGAAAAAAGGTGGGCAAAGCCAACAGCAAAAGGGTCAGAGTGACCACTGGTACACAACGCATCAGAATGTTGCGCGTCCAATCGCGGGCATCGACATCGATGCCCATAACCGCGCAGGGCAGCGTTGGATTTACGCAGAAAATCGGTACCAGAGCACTCACCCAGTTTCCCCAACGATCGGGAATTGGTCCCTCGACATACGATTGCCCCGTGAAAAACACCTCGCGGAAAGCGTCACTGGCCTCCGTATAGACCTCTCCCGGCGGTGAGTAATTTTCTGAATCGGGTGATTCCGAATCGACATAGAAAAAGACGGTGCCATCCTCGTGGATGCCGGTTAAATAAATAAAACGGCAGAGGCGATTCGCCGCGCGCAGGAGTCTTAAATGTAACTTGAGCGCCTGATACCCCGGTAGTTGGAGATCGGATTCCGCGCCGCCCAGGGCTGTGAGCTCCTCAATATGGACACTGGCCGCCGCCATATTAGCCAGGATCAGCAGCTCGGCGCGCATGCGTGCGTCTTCGGCCCGGGCCACCCAAAGGGTGACCGCCAGACTGATCAGCAGCACCACGACCACTGCGCCGATATATAAAGGAACGGTGAATGCCCCTTCCGGGTTTATGGATCGTCCCTGCCCTTGCATTGTCGTCTGTGGTCCCTTTCAGTCGATAAAGCTACTCGACTTACTATCGACCGAAACTTTTCTGGTCTTTAGCCATTATCGGCCAGACACAACCTCAACATCCACGCAAAACCGCCGATAGTGATTAAAGCTGCCATGGGGGCCTGAATTTTCCGGCGCACCCCGAACAGCCTGGAGGCCTGCGCACGTGATGAATCAAGACAAAAACCAGAAAAACCACTCGATGCTGATCGACATGATCATGGACATTCCGTTTTTTGCCATGCTCGACAGTCTGGAGTTGTCGGTGGTAGCCAAGCACATGAATTATTACGAGATCGCAAAGGGGGAGACGCTGTTCCGGGAGGGAGATCCGGGAGATTCGGTCTGCTTTGTCGTCAAAGGGGCGTTGGATGTCTACAAACAGGTCTCTGCAAAGGGAAAACCGGTCCACCTGGCCACGGTCGCCAAAAACAGATCCATCGGCGAAATGGCGGTGATCGATGAATATACGCGCTCGGCCACGGTCAGCGCCCGCAGCGACGCCGGCATCGTTGCGCTGACCAAAAGCGGCTTCGATGCCATCCTCAATGAAAATCCCAAGGTCGGTGCGGCCATTCTGAAAAAGATCGCCACCCTGGTGAGCATGAACCTGCGCCGCACCTCTTCTCAGTTGGCCGAGTTCATGAATACCCTGCCGATAACCTGATCAATCTTTTTGTAGTTCTTCGATGGCGGCGTAGTAATCGAGCACTTCCGGGTTCATCAGGGCATCGCGGTTGCTGATCGGCTGGCCGCTGATGGCTTTGCGCACCGCCAGCTCGACCTTTTTCATATTCAAAGTGTAAGGAATGCCCGGCACGGCGATGATCTTGGCCGGCACATGCCGCGGCGAGGCGTTGGCGCGGATGGTCGTGCGGATCTTGGCTTGCAGCGCAGCGTCGAGCGCAAAGCCGGGCTTGAGCTTGACGAACAAGATGACGCGCACGTCGTTTTTCCAATCCTGGCCGATGACAATGCTGTCTTCGATCTCTTCAATCTGTTCCACCTGCCGGTAGATTTCGGCCGTGCCGATGCGCACCCCGCCCGGATTGAGCGTGGCATCCGAGCGGCCGTAGATCGTCACCCCGCCCCTTTGATTGATCAGAATGAAGTCGCCGTGGCGCCAGACATTGGGATACTTCCCGAAATAGGCGGCCCGGTATTTGGCGCCGTCGGGATCGTCCCAGAAGTAAATGGGCATCGAGGGAAACGGCGCCGTGCACACCAGTTCGCCCTTTTGGTCCATCACCGGCCGGCCGGCCTCGTCGAAAGCCATCACCTTCATGCCCAAACCGCGGCCTTGCAGCTCGCCTGAATAGACCGCATCCAGGGGATTGCCCAGGGCAAAGCAGCCGTTCAGGTCCGAACCGCCGGAGATGGAAGCCAGCTGCAAGTCCGCTTTGATATGGGCATACACATACGCAAAGTTCTCCTCGGTCAGGGGCGATCCGGTGGAGAGTATGGTACGCAGGGCCGGCAGGGGAAATTTCCCGGTGATATGGGCGCCCATGTTTTGCAAAGCGCCGATGTAGCCGGCACTGGTGCCGAACACCGTGATCTTCTCTTCTGCAGCCATGCGCCAGAGCGCTTCGGGGTCCGGGTGAAAGGGGTTGCCGTCGTAAAGCACTACCGTGGCGCCGACGGCCAGGGCACTGACCAGCCAGTTCCACATCATCCAGCCGCAGGAGGTGTAGTAAAAGATCGTATCGTCGCGCCGCAGGTCGGTGTGCAGAATCATCTCCTTGAGCTGATTGAGCAGCACGCCGCCGACGCTCTGGACCATGCACTTGGGCAGACCGGTCGTTCCCGAAGAGTACATGATGTAGAGGGGATGGCTGAAGGGCACCGGCACGAAGGGGATCTGCTGGCCGGTGTCGGCGGCCATAAAGTCCTCCAGCAGCACGGCGTTGGGGATGGCGCTGATATCGGGGGCCGCCGCCTGGAAAGGCACGACCACCACCCGCTCCACCGACGGCAGATGGGCGAGCATCTGCCCGATGCGGCCCAGGCAGTCCAAGCGGCTGCCCTTGAACATATACCCGTCGGCGGTAAAGAGCACGCGCGGGGCGATTTGGCCGAAACGGTCCAGCACGCCGCGGATGCCGAAATCGGGCGAACAGGAGGACCAGACCGCCCCCAGGGCTGTAGCCGCCAGCATAGCGATCACCGTTTCGGCGATGTTGGGCATGAACCCCGCCACCCGGTCACCGGGCTGGATGCCCTGCGTTTTCAAGGCCCAGGCCAGGGCGCGCACCTTGGCGTACAACTGGCCATAGGTGATGCGCACCGGCGTGCGGCTTTCGCAACGCGAAATAAGGGCGATCCGGTCATCCCGATAGGTCAGGAGGTTTTCGGCGAAATTGAGAGTGGCCCCCTCGAACCACCGCGCACCGGGCATTTTACCGATATCATCGATCACAGCACTGTAAGGACGATGCAGGCGAACCTTGGAAAAGTCCAGGAACATCTCCCAAAACTCGGGAATCCGGTTCACGGACCATTGGTAAAGTTCGCTGTAACTTCCGAGGTTGAGGTCAAAGCTTTTGTTGACCGCTTGTATGAATGCGGCCATGTTCGATGCTGACGCTCTCTGCGCTGAAGGTGCCCATAACCGTTGGCCCATGTGGCCCCCTTGGCAAAATTCGGGTGAAAAGGTTTTCAAAAAACTACGGTATGATCATTTACCATTTTCAACCGCCGGGCAAGCATTTTTACATGAAATCAACCCCGCCGGGCCACTGTCCGTTGCAAACTCTCCAGATGCCCGCTGGACGATGGACTGTAACCGGCCCGCGTTGTTGGAGAAGATCCAGTCCACCCCACGGTTCAATTCCCGAAACAGACAGTTGGCGGAGGTGGGATAAGCAGTGCCCACCTTTTGCCGACAATCGTGGTGCGCTCGCACCAACGGCCGGCGCAGCAGCGCGTAATGAGAACACAAGCCGCCCCACCCCTGACGCCGCACCCAGCGGCTGAGCCGGTCGGGCCAGTGATACGCAATGGCCAGCCGGCTGTAAGCGGGGAAGCCCTCGATGGCGATCAAGGTCTCGGGACGCAGGGCCATGAAGTGATAATCCTCGCCCGGCCGCAAGCCGGAAAGGATCTCGCCCAGGCCGAGGCTTTGGCGCCGCGCGTCGGGCCAATCGTTGGCCTTGATTTCGATCATCAGGTGCAGCCGCCGACCATAGCGCGCCACCACCTCGGTCAGCAAGGGGATAGCCGGTGCGCAGCGGCGCAGCGCCAACCAGGAGAGATCCGCGATACGCCCGCCGGTGTTGTGCACCCGCGCCAGATCCGCGTCGTGGGCCACCACCGGCACCAGATCGGCCGTCCAGCGCACATCCAGCTCAATGCCCCACACGCCGGCGGCTGCGGCCTTGTCGAACGCCGCCAGGGTATTTTCCATTACGCGGATATTATCGTGCTCGCCCCGGTGGGAGATGATCCGGGCGCTACGCAACACCGCGAGGGATGGCACGGGCTGGGGCCAGCGGGTGAACAGGCCATCCATAAAGCGCATGAAGCTGCGCTCGACGATGGGTGGAATCGGCATGAGGTCACCCACGCACCGCTAATTGACTATCAGCACGGATATATCCCTGGCCCCGTTGAACACTTTCTGGGAGGTGCTGCCCAGGAAGAACTCCTTGATGCCCGAGATGCCCCGGCGGCCCATGATGATCAGATCATAACCTTTACTGGATTCGGCCAGGATATCCCTGGCCACGCCGTGCTTTTTGTCTTCGAGTTTGACCGCGATCCGATCGGCGGAAAAACCGGCGGCCACAAGCGTCTCCTTGGCCTTCTTCAAGGCCGCCTTGACCAGTTCGCGCTTCTTGTCTTCCAACACGCAGAAGCTGGCCTGGTGGGTTTTGAACAGCGGCGTGAGCTCGGGGCTGTCCATTTTGCAGAGCGCCGCCGTGTCGGGCACGACGCTGAACAGCGTGACCTTGTTGTCGGTGGAAAAGCTCTTGGCCACGAACTGCACCGCCCGCTGGGCGTTTTCCGAGTCGTCGATAGCGATCAAGATTTTCTGCGGCATGGGTTCCTCCCTTGCGTGGGTTTGCATCTGACAGGCTGTTGATCCGCTGAAGCGCGCCTATGGAGTCTCTTATAGGCAGGCGGCTACGGGTTGTCTATACTTTTTTATGGACCCGAGCGCCGACCTGGGCTAAGGAAAGACAAACCCAAACCGCGCCGGCTGCCACCTGGACCCACCGGCCGGGAAAGGCCGCCATGCTGCCCCACGCCAAGACCATCCGCGCCGTGCTTTTTGTCTTCGATTTTGACCACGACCCGATCGGAGGAAAAACCAGCGGCCACAAGCGTCTCCTTGGCCTTCTTCAAGGCCGCCTTGACCAGTTCGCGCTTCTTGTCTTCCAAAATGCAGAAACTGGCCTGGTGGGTTTTGAACAGCGGCGTGAGCTCGGGGCTGTCCATTTTGCAGAGCGCCGCCGTGTCGGGCACGACGCTGAACAGCGTGACCTGGTTGTCGATAGAAAAACTCTTGGCCACAAACTGCACGGACCGCTGAGCATTTTCCGAGTCGTCGATGGCGATCAATATTTTTTGCGGCACGGCCGGCATGGTTTCCTCCCTTGCGTGGATTTGCATGTAAAAGTTACGGTAGGTGATCCGCCGAGGCGGGGCCATGAAGTTCCTTATAGGCAGACGGGTACGGGTTGTCTATACTTTTTTATGGACCCGAACACCAACCTGGGCTAAGGAAAGACAAACCCAATCCGCGCCGGCCGCCACTTGGCGAGCCGCCCGGGAAAGGCCGACATGCCGTGCCACCCCAAGACCATCCGCGCCATACTTTTCGATTTCGATGGAACCCTCACCGTTCCGGGTGCCCTGGATTTTCCGGCCATCAAGAAAGATCTGGGGTGCCCGTTGGATCAGGCCCTGCTTGAATTCATCGACACCGTTACCGACCCAAGCCGGCGGCAAGCGGCCCACGATCGCCTGACTTTCTTCGAAACCCAG
>JBAQGR010000086.1:0-10214 GCA_049287895.1 Desulfatitalea sp. | reverse complement strand
TCTGCCCCCGTCATGCGCCCGTAGCTCAGTGGATAGAGCACCAGCCTCCGGAGCTGGGTGCCGCGCGTTCGATCCGCGCCGGGCGCACCAAATTGAAAGCAAGGGTTTGGATCACCATCCGAACCCTCTTTTTTTTCGAACACTCATTCTGATTGCCCTATCGATGCTATGCGGGGCTTCACGATGATTCGGTGGGAATCATCGGTAACGTTTGAGTCGGCTTGCATTCAATTTCAGAGGTGATTATAGTCGGACCATTATGGATACCTTCAATGAAAAATTTCCGGACCCAAAAGAGTTAGAAAAAGAACTAAGCGAGTTCCTGGCCAAAAAATTCGGTGGCTCGGTCAAGCTGACCGCCCCGATCGTGCTTCCCCAAACCGAGGCCAGCGATACAGCCGAGCAGCCGGTGCGCAAGCCTTCCGAAGTACACTTCGATCTTAAACCCGAAGAGCTGGTCTCCTACCTGGATCAATATATTATCAAGCAGGAGAACGCCAAGGCGATCCTGGCCACCAAGATTTGCACCCATTTTAACCGCATTCGATTCCAGCAGACATCTCCCGATCCTGTCAGCGACATGGTTGGCAGCATTAAAAACAACATTCTGATGCTGGGCCCCACCGGTGTGGGGAAAACCTACATGATCCGCCTGATCGCCCATAAGATCGGTGTGCCGTTCGTCAAAGGCGATGCCACCAAATTCAGCGAGACCGGCTATGTGGGCGGCGATGTGGAAGACTTGGTGCGCGATCTGGTACGCGAGGCCGATGGTGATATCGAGCGGGCGCAATACGGCATCATTTATATCGACGAAATCGACAAAATCGCTTCGGCCCAGAATCTCATCGGCGCGGATGTTTCGCGCACCGGCGTACAGAGGGCACTGCTCAAACCCATGGAAGAGACCGACGTGGATATGAAAGTTCCCCACGATCCCATATCCATGTTGCAGGAGATCGAACGATTCAGAAAAACGGGTCATCGTGACCGATCCACAGTCAACACCAAGAACATTCTCTTCATCATGAGCGGCGCCTTTTCGGGGTTGGACAAGATCATCAAAAAGCGGCTCTCCGATCAGGCCATAGGGTTCGGTGCCACCTTTACAAAACCCCAGGCCGAGGCGGATATCCTCACGCGGGTCAAATCCGAAGACTTGATCCTTTTTGGCTTCGAGTCGGAATTCGTGGGCCGCTTGCCGGTGCGCGCGGTCTTCGAGCATTTGACCGAAGAGGATCTTTATACTATCCTCGCCAACCCCAACAACCCGATCATCCTCGGGAAGAAGCTCGACTTTGCCGCCTACGGCATTGCAGTCAAATTCGGCCATAGCGCACTGCGACTGCTGGCCCGGCAGGCCTTCGAAGAAAACACCGGCGCGCGCGGCCTGGTCAGCGCCGTGGAACGCGCCCTGCTGAGCTTTGAAAAGCGTTTGCCTTCCACCAAAGTACGCCGGTTCGCCGTGCCCGCAACGGTCATCGAGCACCCCCAGCAGTGGCTGGCCAAACTGGAATCCCAACCGGACGCCCCTGACATGCAGGCGGCTTTCGCAGAGATCAGCGCCGAAGAAAAGGCAGCGCTGATCCATTACGTCACCACGAGCCAAAACCATCTCAGCGAGAAGTTCGGTCTGCCGTTGACACCTGCCCGGGTGGCTCTGATCGCTGATTACTACGTTACCCACAACACCGACATCAATGGGGTTTTTGACAAATTCACCCATTTCTACGAACAGGTAAAAACCATTGAGATGCAATTTCTCAAGAAGCACGGCATCAATATCGTCTTTGAAGAAGATGCCATCGACGGTATCATTGCGCGCTGGCGCGACGCGACGGTGAACCTGGATGCCATCTACCAGCAGTTGAGCACCGATCTGGAGTATGGCTTGAAGCTGGTCCGTGAAAAGACCGGCCGCAACCGGTTTTTTCTAACCCGAATGGCCCTCGACGCACCGGAAGCATTTATCCGTCAGTTGCTCAAAGAGGCCCAAACGACCTCCAGTACTCCAAACCTTTCCTCCGGCACGCAAGGCGATCAAGAAAGGAATCCATCCGCATGATCGGTATTTCCAAGCTCTACTGCGGGACGGTGGAACCGTCCGACGCCCTGCGCTACGGACGGCACTCTTCCCGCTTGCCCAGCCACCTGCTCCAATTCTCCGAAGACAAACGACCGGTGGTGGTGTGGAACATCACCCGGGCCTGTAACTTAAGGTGCGTGCACTGCTATGCCCATGCGACCGAGGGTTCTTCAGGGAACGAACTAAGCACCGCGGAAGGCTGCCGCATGATCGACGACATGGCGGCATACGGCGTGCCCGTACTGCTCTTCTCCGGCGGCGAACCACTGGTGCGCAAGGATCTTCCGGAGCTGGCCGCTTATGCCGTGCAAAAGGGCATGCGGGCCGTTATCTCCACCAACGGGACACTCATCGACCGAAAGACGGCCCACAATCTTAAAGAGATTGGTCTGTCCTACGTGGGAATCAGCCTGGATGGCCTGGAACCGGTCAATGACCTGTTTCGGGGCGTCAAGGGTGCTTTTGCCAAGGCCTTGGATGGTATTCGCAATTGCCAGGACGCCGGTATCAAGGTCGGGCTGCGCTTCACGATGAACAAACGCAACGTGGATGAAATCAGCGGCATTTTCGATCTACTGGAAGAGATGGAGATCCCCCGGGTCTGTTTCTACCATCTGGTCTACGCGGGACGCGGATCAGAATTGCTGGCGGATGATTTGTCCCATGCCCAGACCCGTGCCGCCGTGGATCTGATCATGGATCGCACGCGCCGGCTGCACACCCAAGGCAAACCCAAAGAGGTACTCACCGTCGATAATCATGCCGACGGCCCTTACCTATACTTGCGGCTCAAGCAAGAGAATCCCCAGCGCGCCGGCGAGGTGCTCGAACTGCTCAAGATGAACGAAGGCAACAGTTCCGGACGGGGCATCGGTTGCGTGAGTTGGGACGGCCAAGTTCACGCGGATCAGTTTTGGCGCCACCATAGCTTTGGCAATGTACGCCAAAGGCCCTTTTCCAGGATATGGACCGAACCCGAAGACCCGTTGCTGTTGCAATTGAAAGAGAAAAAGAAATATGTGCAGGGACGCTGCGCCTCCTGCCGCTGGCTGGAGGTGTGCGGCGGCAACTTCCGCGTGCGGGCCGAAGCGGTGAGCGGCAACGTCTGGGCACCGGACCCGGCCTGCTACTTGACCGACGAAGAGATCGCACAAACCTTGTAATTGACGAGGAGAACGCAATGCTATTCCCCGACTACCGCCCCCGGCGGATGCGCCTCAATGAAAATTTCCGCCGCATGGTGCGTGAAACCCGGCTGGATGTGGACGATCTGATTTTGCCTCTTTTCGCCGTGGACGGCAAAGATGTCAAAAACCCCATCCCCTCGATGCCGGGCCACTTTCAGCTCTCCATCAACCACATCGTTCAATCCGCCGGCCAGGCCCACCAGTTGGGTATTCCGGCAGTCATTCTCTTCGGTCTTCCGACGCGCAAGGATTCACTGGGCACCCAGGCCTATGCCAAGGACGGAGTTGTGCAGCGCGCCGTCAAAGCCGTCAAAGACAAGGTGCCCGGTGTGACGGTCATCACCGATGTGTGTTTGTGCGCCTATACGGATCATGGCCATTGCGGTGTGGTGGAGGGAGAAATCATCGACAATGACGCCTCCCTGGACCTGCTGGCCCGCACGGCCCTGTCCCATGCCAAGGCCGGAGCCGACATGGTGGCGCCGTCGGACATGATGGACGGTCGCGTCACTGAGATTCGCCAACTGCTCGACGAGGAAAATTTCAGCCACATTCCCATCATGTCGTATGCGGCCAAATACTGCTCGGCTTACTACGGTCCCTTTCGCGAAGCCGCTGAATCGGCGCCCCAATTCGGAGATCGCCGAACCTACCAGATGGACCCAGCCAACAGCCGTGAGGCGCTCCGGGAAGTCTCCATGGATGTGGAGGAGGGCGCGGATATCGTCATGGTCAAGCCGGCCCTAGCCTATCTGGATATCATCTGCCGCATCAAGGAGGAGTTCGACCTGCCGGTGGCCGCCTACAACGTGAGCGGTGAATTTGCCATGATCAAAGCAGCGGCCGAACGGGGGTGGATAGACGGCCCGAAGGTCATGCTGGAAACCTTGACATCCATCAAACGGGCCGGTGCCGATATGATTCTGACCTATTTTGCCCTGGAAGCGGCCCAACTCCTGAACGACCGCTGATCGACGCAATGAAAAGCGCCCGCGTTGGCGCTTGAGGAAAAGGAACAGATCGGAAATGCATCACCATCCTACGCAACAGGCTACTGCCCAGGGAAACCACGCTGAAAATGCCTCCGAGCCGGCCTTGCGCCTGGTGGCCTGGGAAACAACACGCAACTGCAATCTGTCGTGTGTGCACTGCCGGGCTTCGGCCACGTGCGGTCCTTACACCGGCGAGTTGGACACCCAAGCCGCCTTTCGGCTTCTGGGGCAAATCGCCGAAGTCGGCCAGCCCATCGTTATCCTCACCGGTGGCGAGCCGCTCTTACGCGAAGACATTTTCGATATCGCCGGCTATGGTACGGGCAAAGGCTTGCGCATGGTGATGGCCGTCAATGGTGTGCTGGTCACTCCGCAAATGGCCGAAAAGATGGCCAAGTCCGGCATCCAGCGCATCAGCGTCAGCCTCGATGGGGCCACCGCCGACAGCCACGATGCGTTCCGCGGTGTGTCTGGCGCCTTCGATGGCGCATTGCAGGGAATCGAAAATGCCAAGGCGGCCGGCATCGCGTTTCAGATCAACACCACCATCACCAAGTCCAACCTCAATCAAATTCCCAGCATCTTGAAGCTTGCCGAAGGGCTGGGTGCCGTGGCCCATCATATCTTTCTGCTGGTGCCCACCGGTCGCGGCAAGTATATCGTCGACCAGGCGATCGACGCCCGGGAGTATGAAGAGACATTGAACTGGTTCTACGACCAGCGCAACAAAACCACTTTGCAACTCAAGGCCACATGTGCCCCGCACTATCACCGCATCCTGCGCCAACGCGCAAAATCGGAAGGCCAAGCGGTCACGTTCCAGACCCATGGGTTGGATGCCGTTACCCGGGGGTGTTTAGCCGGCAACGGTTTTTGTTTCATCTCCCATCGCGGAATCGTACAACCCTGCGGCTTTCTGGATCTAAACTGCGGTGACGTCACCCGGCAACCGTTTCCTGATATTTGGCGCCACTCTCCGAACTTCCAGAAACTTCGCGACGCCAACCAGCTCAATGGCAAATGCGGTATTTGTGAGTTTCGCCGCGTATGCGGCGGATGTCGGGCCAGAGCCTATGAAGCCACCGGTGATTTCATGACGGCCGAACCGCTCTGCCTCTACGAACCGATTTCCTAAGGATGGATGACGTCTAAAAAAAATATGCGAAAAGAGACCCGGCCACCTCCAAACAGGTCTATAGCCCCACCCCACCCCCGCCCTTTAAAAAACATCTTGTTTGACATTAAAAATCAATGTTATAGCTGAATTGGTGTGACAATGCTCTCCACAGAAAGGGCTGGGCGATGAAAATCAAAGCGTTAATGGTCTCAAATCCCATTACCGTCACGGCAAAGCACTCGGTCCAAGAAGCCATCGAATTGATGAAGCTTAATTCTATCCGCCACCTTCCGGTCGTGGATGGCAAAAAGCAGCTCAAAGGGCTGTTGACATTGGCCGATCTGAAGCAAGCCCTGATTCCCTCCATGTTGGGCGATTTTTCGTTGATCGATATGATGATCAAAAATCCCATCACAGTATCCCCGGATGATGATGTAGAAATTGCCGCCCAAGTCATCTACAAACACAAAATCGGAGGGCTGCCTGTCGTCAAAGGCCAACGACTGGTGGGCATCATCACCGAATCGGACTTGTTGCGCGCCTTCATCGATATGATGGGCATCCTTGCAAGCAGCGCGCGCATTGACGTCACCACCAGCGACGAACCCGGTGGTTTGAACAAAGCGATCCAGATCATACACGATCAGGGAGGAGATATCATCAATGTCGGTATGACGGCCCAGCGTACCGCCAAACGCACCTATTACTTCCGTTTGACCCCCTGCGATACACAACCCATCAAGGAGGCGCTGGAAAGTGGGGGATTCATTGTACAAGCGTTGATGGATTGATGGGCCGTGGTATTTTAACCTTTATTAAGGCGGATACTCCGCAGCCATGGTGAATGCATTGACCTCCAATTGCCGCTTTTTCGCCCAGTTGTTGAGTGCTTGCCTCGGTTTGCTTTTATGGATTCACCCATGCCAGGCCAACAATTTGAAAGATATCCGCGTGGGGGAACACGACACCTTCACGCGTATCGTTTTCGAGCTCGACAGGGCCTCGCAGGCCGAACCCTTTGTATCCGATAATTCAGATCAGTTGCGCGTGGTCTTTCGGGACATGACTTCGGACCTGGTTCGCAAAATCCCCATCGAGCGAAGTCGCCACGTTCAGGAGATTCAGCTATGGTTGGAAAAGAATCAGCTTTCCGTTGTTTTTAAATTAAATGCCCCGTACGTGCACACCAAATCCAGCTCGATGAGCGATCCTCCCCGTGTCGTGGTCGATATCCATTGGCAAGCGGCCACAGGAGAGCAGTCAGCATCCACGGCTGCTTCGCGCCCATCGGATACAACTGCCACACCCCCAAAAACTGCACCCTCACTGCAAGAACCAACGCCTGCCCCGTTCGGGCAACTGGCCCCCCTGCAACCCGATCCGTCCCGCGTGAGCGAAGCACCCGCGGAAGCAGCTAAATCGGCCGCACTCCCGGCAGAGCCACCGTCCCTCGCTGATACACAACCCGCCGAGATCAGCGTTTGGACGCCGCCGGCACCGTCCCTACAGCAATCAATACCGACCCCGGCTGGAGAGGCCGTCATACCCCTATCCGCCGAATCTGCTCAGCGGACAAATTGGCTCCAGTACTATCTCGTGATTGGGCTTGTCATTTTGACGATTGTAATTCTGCTCATGCTTGTAGTGATGCTCTTGACCCGCTATCGATGGGCCAATGACAAGCTCTTGATCAATCCGAACGAACAGTTACAACGCCAGGTGGACCAGATTGCCACCATCGACGTACGGATAAAAGAAGAACTCAAACGGTATAAGAAGGCTTAGGAAAATGCGATGGACGATCTACCCGTAGCGTTCTCCATGGGGCTCTCCGATGAGGAGAAGCACGACTTGGAAGTAATGATTGAGGAGTTCCAGCAAACCAAAGCGGCCAGTGAACAAGATCTGACCGCCCTGCAACAACAGATCGAAACTCTAAACCAACGCATGGCTTACCTTACAGCGATGTTTTTGACCATTGATCGCCGCATGAAACCCTTGTATGAAATCGTTCACCTCACTCTGCAAAAAGGTGAAATACTTAACCAACGGATCGACACAATCATCGATTCCATGCGTTTCAGAAAGCCTCTTTGACCATGAAAAACACCACCATACCTACCGAAGACCATAAATTCAGTATAATGCAACGCATTCTCGACGGAACCGTGACCATTACGTCACCCGAAGAGTTCAAGGACATCTTAGGGATTTATCCCCAGGATCCTTTTTTACACCGGAAATACGCCGACCTGCTGCTTGATTTGAAGCGACCCACCGAAGCTTTCCCTTCGTACGAGACAGCCGCCCGGCTTTTCATCGAACGGGGCATGAGCTTGCAAGCGATCGTGGCCAAAATCCTCCAGTGGCATGTTCAAAAACCAAGTCACGATGAAGGCCGTCGTTTTTATGCCATGTTGCACGAAGAGGGCAGCCGTCAAACCCCCTTGCAGCGGTTTTGGGCTCGTATGAGCTATGCCGAACTTGTGGCGGTGATGCGACGGCTGGTCCGTGTACGGCTGCCGGCCCGAAAAAAGATCACCCGGGCCGATGAACCGGCCGACCAGATCTACTTTGTGGTCTCAGGCACTTTGTGGGAAATGCCATCACCGGATTGCGCAAGCGAAGCACAACGGGACGGGATTGAAATCGAACCTGTTTTGCTGGGACCCAATGACATTTTCGGCGATATCTTCCCATTGGATCGACCCACGGTCGCCGACGCCGAAATCCACACCGTTACCGAAGTGGAACTGGTCCGAATTTCAAAAGAAGTACTATCCAGCGTATGTAAAAAGTACCCCCAGGTCCAATCACTTTTGCAAGAGATCCACAAATCGGAAAATCGTCAAAATTGTGATCGTTCCTGGCAAACCGTAAGACGCGCCATGCGTTTTGGGTTGCCGACCCGAGTTGCCATCCGGTGTCCAGTAACAAGCGCGGCTCAAGCCCAATGGCAACATAGCGGGATCGCAGTGGACTTGTCCATGAGCGGCATGTGCGTGGACCTGGGTGTGGCGCCGGCCACCGCGCCCAGGCTTAATCTTCGCGGGCGATTGGCCCACATCAAGTTGGATCTGCTCAACGATGTGGCTGTATTGAAACTCACCGGCAAAATCGTCTGGCAGCGCCAACAGAAATCTCCTAAAGGATCAACGACGCTCATCGGCATTCGTTTCGATACATTGAGCGCCATGGACCGTGAAATGCTATCTGAATACTGCTCTGGAAGCGTAGGCGAACAAAATCTGCTGTGGAGCCTTTGGGACTCGATGGTTAAAACGGAAAACTCTCACTAGTTCAGTGGAAGGTCACACTTGGAAACGCAAACTCAGCAACAACCGAGAAAAAGGCCTCACATCTGGGCCATCGGGGGGGGCAAAGGCGGTGTGGGCAAGAGCGTTGTTAGCATCCTGCTTGCCCTGGGCCTGGCCCATAACAATCAGAAAACAGTTCTGGTGGACGCCGATTTGGGTGCGGCCAACCTGCACACTCTGATGGGCATCAAGACCCCGGCCCGCAACCTCAATGATCTCATCACCCAAAAATATGACCGCATCGAAGATATCTGCGTTCAAACCCAGGTAAACAACCTCCGATTGGTATGTGGCGCCAGTGAAATTCTTTACTATGCCAATCCCCAATTTTCACAGAAACACAGAATTGTACAGAGCATCGCCCAACTGGCAGCCGATCATGTGATTCTGGATCTGGGTGCCGGGACATCCTATAACGTCCTTGATTTTTTCCTCATCGCCGACAGACCCGTCATCGTGCTGACGCCCCAACCGATTTCCATTCAAAATGCCTATGCGTTCATCCGCAATGCAGTCTATCGCAAATTGAGCCGTATGGCCCACCAACACCCTTCGCTGCAAGAGGTGATCCGCCTGGCCATGAATCCGAAAAACGACGACCAAATCAGAACCATCGCCGATCTGCACGAAAAAGTCCTAAATACCCATGGGGCCAAAGCGGCTGACCGTATGTTAGAAGCCATCCGCAGAATAAGGCCCATCCTGATCACCAATATGGCCAAAGAGCAACGGGATGGGAACGCGGGACGCATCATTCAGGTGGTGGCTGAAAAGTATCTCACCATCCAATGCCAAGGGCTGGGTGCCATTGCCTATGATCCGCTCATCGAAAAACTAATCACCCAGATGTTGCCGATCAGCGCACTTCCGAAAAGCAGCCGGCCCCTGGCCAATGCGGCGGCCATTGTGCAAAAACTGATCGGCTAGTTTATTTTGTTGATTAGTGTATTGAGGATTTCGCGCTGGTAGTAGGTAATCTTTTCGTATTGAACACCGATGCCGTCCGGATAGATTCGCGTCACCCGCCCTTTCACCTTAAAGGGCATGGACTCGTTGGCTTCCGACAATGTAAAACAGAGTGCTACCTCTTGGCCGTTTTCAAAGGACTCGGAAGTCTCGATAAACATCCCTTTGGCGCTGATGTCACGGATACAGCTACGGTACGCTTTGCCTTTAGCGGCGAAATCGATCAACAGCAAACAGCTCAAACGCGGATATTCACGCACCCATCGGTATCGCGGATCGTTGAGTTGCGCAATCCTATCTAACAGACTGTTTTTGTTCATTTGATTTACCAATACAAATATCTTGGCAATAATCATTTGCCGACGCACAGAATCGTTCTTTCCGGAGGTCGATTTCATAAGGACATCGCTCGCCAGCTCATCGGCGGCGCCACGGCGGTCGGCCAAAGCGTCTAACAGCATAACGAGCTCCGCCTCATTCATTTTGTAAATCGATACAGCCAATCGCAGGACGATTGTATGTTTTTCAATTTGGTCAATTGTATAAGCC
>JBAQGR010000085.1:0-11462 GCA_049287895.1 Desulfatitalea sp. | reverse complement strand
CCTTGCCGGCCGCGGCCTTCTGGGCCGATCTGGGGGTCCATGGCGGCAAGGTGCTCTGCCTGGCCATCGATCCGCGCAATCCCAACAAGATCTTTGCCGGCACCTATTTGGGCAACGGGCTGTTCCTCAGCCAGGATGGCGGAGCAACCTGGCAGCGCGTGAGGACCCAGAACCTGTTCCTGGGCGAGGACTCTTTCGAGGACCACGCCGTGCAAGCCGTGGCCATCGCCCCCAGCGATTCCAATGTGGTATGGGTGGCCCACAACGGCTGGCTGGCCAAAAGCGCGGACGGCGGGCAAACCTGGCTCCATATTTCAAACCGTACCCTGCAGGCCACCTGCACCGGTTGCGGCGGCAACAGCGATGCGAACCGGCATTGCATGGCCCTTGCCATCCATCCCACGAATCCCAATGTGGTTTATGTGGGGACCAGCGGGCCATCGGCCGCGGCCACCTCCGGCGCGGTATATAAAACCGAGGACGGCGGTCTTACCTGGGCCAAGCTCAATCAAGGCGCCAACTTCGACTACGCCGTCGACGATGTGGCCCTGGACCCGAACGACCCCGCCATCGTCTGGGCCGTGACCAATTCCAATGGTTACAACAACATTTGGGACGGCACCGTCTTTCGCAGTGCCGATAGTGGCCAGAGCTGGGAACGCCTCACGCCTGCAAATGCCATCGGCGGCATTCTATCCGTGGCCCCGAAACCAGATGATGCCGGTGTGGTTTTCGTCACCGGCGGATACGGATTGGTGAAATTGACGCGCAACGGCGACCTGTGGGATCTGACCTATCCCATTGACGGTTGCCGCCTGGCCGCCGATGTCGCCTTCGCCCCTTCCGATCCCAATACCCTCTACACCGCCTGGATGGTGCCCAACGACGCTTTCTGGAATGGGGACGGCCTGCCCAAACTCACCCGGGGAACCTTTGACGGAGCCGCCTGGCACTGGGAAACGGCCGTGATCGACACCCAAATCGCCAGACAGTTCAACACGCTGGCCGTGCACCCGACGGATATGCGCATCGTCTATGGTGGCGACAGCGGTTTGGGGATTGCGCGCACCGCGGATGCCGGCACCTCCTGGACCGCTGTCAACCAGGGGTTGGAAGCGGTGATCGTCTATGATGTGGATGTGGAGGCCGCCGATACCCGCCATATGATCGCTGCCAGCGCCTCGGGGCTCTTTGAACGCCCGGCCGGCGCCACCCGCTGGGAACGGCGGCACACCGGCTTTTTCAAATCGGTGCGGTTCCATCCTAGCGCCGGCAACAGCTACTATGCCGGCATGGCCGGCTACCTGGCGCGCACCGAGGACAACGGCGCCTCGTGGAATTACAGCGCCTGGCTGAACTCCGCCGATGTGGACGATATCGCTATCGATCCGGGCCATCCCCAAAATATTCTCATCGCCACTGGATTCAATGGCCGGCAGGTATTGCGCAGCACCGACGGCGGCGCAACCTTTACAGCGGTTTTGGACGGCATCAATCAGGCCGGCCAACGCTACTGCATGAACACCCTGGCGCTGGACCCGGCCGATGCCGGCCACGTTCTGGCCGGCGGCGGCGATTTTCACAATGCTAAAATTGTCGGTGATCTTTGGGAGAGTTGGGATGGCGGCGGGACATGGACGCGCACCGGCCTGACCAACATCATTGTCAACGCCGTGCTCATCGACCCGCGGGATGCCAATACCCTTTATGCCGGCTGCGAATTCAGCCAGAATTATGTGGAACCGATCTGGAAAAGCGTGGATGGCGGCCGCACCTGGACCCCCAAGACCGTCGGCCTGCCGCCCGCGCGCCGGACCCTTTTCAGTCTCTGGGCTCCCAATGAAGAGCAGATCGTTGCGGTGGGCCGGTATGGGTATGCCACACGCTACGATGGTTACCAATGGGAGGTTCTCGACAGCACCACGGCCAATACGCTCTATGGTGTTTTCGGAACAGCGGCCGACGATATCTTTGCCGTGGGAGATTCCGGCACCATCCTGCATTACAATGGGCAAGCCTGGGCCGCCCAAGTCAGCAATATCACCCAGGCCCTTTACAAAGTCTGGGCGGCCGGCGCCAATGATGTCTATGCCGTGGGCCAGGCCGGTATCGTTCTGCATTACGACGGCACCGCCTGGACGCCCATGACCAGCCCCACTTCAAACACCCTGTATGAGATTCGCGGCACCTCCGAGCGTAACATCTTCGCCGCCGGCACGGGCGGCACCATCATCCATTTTGACGGTACGGCCTGGCGGACGATGCCCACAGGCATCACCTCCTCCTTGAACGCCTTGTGGGTCCTGGGCCCAAATGACGCCTATGCCGCGGGCGACGGCGGTACCATCCTGCACTATGACGGCACGGCTTGGAACGCCATGGCGAGCAACACCACGGCCACGCTGTACGGCCTTTGGGGCAGCAGTTCATCCAATCTCTATGCTGTTGGCCCGGGTGGCGACCTCCTGCGCTATGACGGTCAGCAGTGGTCCCAGATCGATGCCAACCCTCAAAACGGCTATCAGGAGGTTTGGGGCACGGCCCCCAACCGGGTCATGATCAGCGACTATTTGGGAGGCGTGTGGCTTTGGGACGGCGAGCGGCTGTCGGCTTTGCGCAGTCAGGGAACTTATAGCCGCTCGGTCACCGACCTGGCATTTCACCGCCGCAACCCGGATATCGTCTATGCGGCCACCTTCAAAGCCGGCGTCTACATTTCGCCCAACCAGGCGGAAAACTGGCTCAGCCTGGAGGCGCCGCCCTCCATGACCTATGCCCTGGCCACCGGCAGTTTGTATGCCGCCACAGGCGCCGGCGTATATCAATTGACCGGCAGCGGAGTGGTGGCCGGGCAAGTCCGGGATATCCACTCGCTGCAAGCTATTCACGACGCCACCGTCTCCTGTGATCTGGGACAGAGCTGTCGCAGCAATGAGGGCCAATATATGATGGTGCTGCCGGCCGGCATCTTCGACCTCTATGCACGCAGCGACGGGTACCAGCTTGGCGTGCACGAAGACTTGACCATTTATGGCAGCGATGTTACCTGGCAGGATTTCGATATGCTTCCCGATAATTCAGTGACGCCGGTCGACATCACGCCCACACCCGCGCCTTCTCCCGACGCGCCGGTGAATCCCTCGGGCAACGCCTCGGGCGGGGGCGACGCCTCCGGTGGCGCGTACTGCTTTATCGGCATATTGACCCATAGCACCCTACCACATAAGAACTAAAACCATGATGAACGTCACTTCGGTCCGCCTCCATAAAATCTTCTTCTCCCTCCTGACTACGATCCTGCTCTCCTTTTTGGTGGGGCACCATCCGATCCATGCGGATACCATTTTCCAGCAAGTGGGAATCGCTTCGCCGCCGGCCCCCGTGGGTTCGGGGGCCCGGGCCATGGGAATGGGCGGTGCGTTCATTGCCGTGGCCGACGACGCCACGGCCGCCTCCTGGAACCCGGCCGGATTGATCCAGTTGGAAAAACCGGAGCTTTCCATCGTCGGCGCCTTTGACCACCGATCTTCCAGCTTTTCTTCCCAAAGCCATCCGGAGATCGACGGCACTGCGACGGACGACATCACTTCCCTCAACTACTTCAGCGCGGCCTTGCCTTTCCACTGGTACAAAAACCTGGTGGTATCCGCCAACTACCAGCGGCTCTACGACTTTAACCAGACCTTTTCCCACGATCTGACCATCACCTCCCCGGAATTGACGCTCGACCGCCAGACATCTTTCGATCAATCGGGATTCGTGGGGGCCTTGGGCCTGGCCGGGGCCGTGGAGTTGACCCCCACCCTCTCGGCAGGGCTCACCCTCAATGTGTGGAGCGATCAATTAGGATGGAACAATGGCTGGCAGAGCCGCTACCACGCCCGCACCAGCGGTACCATGGCGGGCCTGCCCATCACCAATGTCACCACCATAGAAGAAGAGTACGAAAAATTTCGAGGCATCAACTTCAACCTGGGCCTGTTATGGGAGACCGACTGGGGGACCCTGGGAGCCGTCATCAAAACCCCGTTCAGGGCGACCCTCGTGCACCACTTCGACTTTTCTTCCGCCACCGAAGGCGAGCCGCCCTCCGCGCCCATCGACATCGATGAAGAGGTATCCCTGCGGATGCCCCTTTCCTACGGCATCGGATGGTCCAAACGCTTTGCGGACCGGACCACCCTCAGCCTCGATGTGACCCGCATCCACTGGGAGGACTACAAACTCACCGACAGCCAGGGCAATGACTTCAGCCCCATTGACGGCCGGCCGATATCCCAATCCAACATAGCGCCGACGATCCATGTGCGGGCAGGATACGAGTATGTGATCCCCTTGCCGGCCAAGGCCCTGGCCCTGGCCCTGCGCGCCGGGCTTTTTTACGACCCGGAGCCGGCCCAGGACAGCAGCAACGATTTCTACGGCCTGTCCTTAGGCGCGGGTCTCAGCCGTAACCGTTTCAGCCTGGATGTGGCCTACCAATTGCGTTGGGGCCACGACATCGACAGCAATCAACTCATTGCCACCTCCAACGCCGATGTCACCCAGCATAGCGTGCTGGCTTCGCTGATCTACTATTTTCAGTGAAAGAAATGGGGATCGCGAGCGTCTATTAAAAATTGAGATGGCCCCATGAAAACCATTTGTTTGTCCATATTGCTTTCACTCCTTGTGGCCGGCTGCAGCCAGCCGCGGGTGGATGATTCAGCGCATAACGACACCGACATCCCCTTCCGCCACCGCTGGTGGAATTACTATGACCGGGCCTTGACGGCGGTCGAGGGCAAGGAATTTACGGCCGCCAAAGAGGATCTGACCGCGGCCCTGCACCGCCGCGAGAGCGACCAGCGCATGGCCCGCAC
This sequence comes from Desulfatitalea sp., assembly GCA_049287895.1. Lineage (GTDB taxonomy): Bacteria > Desulfobacterota > Desulfobacteria > Desulfobacterales > Desulfosarcinaceae > Desulfatitalea. Next base: position 6,600 of record JBAQGR010000085.1, on the reverse strand, counting down.
CTACGGCATGCATTTCATCGACTACTTTCCCCACCGAGAATTGGGCGTGGTGTACTATCTCGAGGGCGACCTCGCATCGGCCCAGGCCGAACTGGAGCAATCCATCCGCCAGCACCCCACGGCCAAGGCCCGCTTTTACCTGGACGAGGTACGCAAGGCGCTGATTCAAAAACGCGGTGGCCGGACCGAGCCGCCCCAATTGAACGTTGACCTGCCGGCGGTGCCGCTATGGACCCGGGACGATCCGGTTCGTATCCAGGGCCAAGCCCAGGACCCCAACTATGTCCGCACGGTCATGGTCAACGCCACCCCGCTCTATTTGGAGGGCGCCCAAACCCTCTTTGACTTCACGTGTGATCTGACCTTGCCCCAGGGCGAACATCAAATCACCGTGGCCGCCTGGAACTTGGCCGGTCAAACCCGGCAGCAAAATTTTGTGCTCCACATCGATCGCCAGGGTCCAACGGTCGTGGTGGACCGCATCCGGCGGCAGGAAGGCCGAATCTTTATAGAGGGAAGCGCGCTGGACCCGGCCGGTGTCCGGCAAATCACCATCGATGGCATCCCTCTGGCGATACCCCTATCCACCGAGGCGCCCTTTTCCCATGGCCTGCCGGAGGATCGAGAGGCCCTGGAGATCCGCTGCCGCGACCGCCTGGAAAACGAAACCATTGTGCGCCTGATGCCCCGGCAGTGGCTGGATCTGGCCGGTAAACCCAAGCTGGTGGCCGGGCTGCGTCTGGCCGGCATCTTCGGTTCCCGCGACAAGAGCCCGCCGATCCTCCAATTGGACAACTGGGACAACACCCAAACCGTTTACATGGAGCGAATCGCACTGACCGGCAGTGTTCGGGATCCGGGCCAGGTGACGGCGCTGACCATCAACGGCCAACCCGCATTGCCCCGCTCCGCCGCCATGCTCTTCTTCTCCCAGATCGTGGAGTTGCAGGAGGGCGCCAACACCATCACGCTCACGGCCCAGGACGCGGCCGGCAATCGGGTGGAGCGGCGGATCGAAATCATGCGCAAAACACCCGAAGCAAAGTTACTGGCCCATCGCCTGCGCCTCTCTATCTTTGCCTTCGCGCAAAAAGGCGCAGGCTTTTCAGCCGCGGATGCCTTTCAGGACAGCTTCATGCACCAGATGGTGCAGGGCCGGCGTTTTCAAGTAGTGGAGCGCGAACAACTGGAACTGCTGCTGCAAGAGCAGAAAATCAGCCGGACGCAGCTCGTCGATACCGCCACGGCGGTCCGGCTGGGGCAGTTGGCCGCGGCCCAGGCCATCGTGGCCGGCAGCCTGATTGAAACCCAAACAGGCATCGAGATAGTGGGCCGCGTGGTGGACAGCGAAACTTCGGAGATCCTGGCCACCGTCGATGCGTATGGGGAAGAGAAGCAGTTGCCCGGCGTAAAAAACCTGGCCCAAACGCTGGCCTTGAAAATTCACCGCGAGTTCCCCCTGGCCGACGGCACGGTGATCGAGCGGCAAGGGCCGATCATCCTTACCGATCTTGGCAGCGATCAACTGCGCGCCCAGCGAAGCCTTTTGATTTACGAAGAGCGGCCGGCACGCCATCCAACCGGCGGCCATCTGCTGGGCTTCGGCCAGAAAGTGCTGGGCCGGGCGCGGGTCACCCAACTCCAAACCCGACTCTCCCAAGCCAAATTGAATGACGATTGCGACCCGGCCATCACCCCCCGTCACAAGGTGATGCCACAGTAACAGGTGAAACTTCAAAGTTGATGGCCTTGTTAAAAGTGCCTCGGTGCCTGTTAACGTCATTCCCGCGTAGGCGGGAATCCAGTCTTTCCAAATAGTTCTGGACTCCCGCCTTCGCGGGAGTGACGGCTCGGGGATTCTTTACGAATCCATAAGTTTCAGGCTCTGATTAAACTGGCTATCAGCCAGCGGCGCTGCTGAATTCTGTCTCCTGAATACTTCAACTTAAAGCCTCATAAGCGCGGCGCCTGCTTTTAGCTTGAACATAAGCGCGCCGCCGGTTTAAATAGAAGCCGTATGCCGATGCTCAACGACCAAACCCTGCTGACCGGTTGCTTGGCGCAAGACCCTGCCCTCAAGGAGGCGTTTGCCCGTCAGTTTTCCAACCTGGTGTTCAGCACCATCCAGGCCGTGGCGCGCTCCAAATCAGCCTCTTTCAGTGCCCAAGACCTGGAGGATCTGCACAGCACTGTATTCTTGCGGCTTTTTGACAAGGGTGGCCACAAACTCAAACAGTACCAGGGCAAAAACGGATGCAGCCTGGCCTCTTGGATCCGCACCATCACGGTGCGGTTGGTGCTGGACCATCTGCGCCGCTCTGGGGATCTCTTGGATCGATGCGAACAAATGGTCCCTGTGGATGAGCTGCTGGATTTAGCGGACGGCCATCCGAACCCATGCGAACAGTTGGCCGCCAAGGAGCAGCGGGCCCTTATCGAAGCGGCCGTTAAGACCCTATCGCCACGCGATCAATTGACGTTGCGGCTTTTATATTTTGAGGACCATGACCTGGCCACCGTGGCCAAGCTGCTGGGCCTTTCGGAGACCAATATCCACTCGATCAAGCACCGGGCCGTGCAGCGTCTGAAATCGGCCGTGCAGCGCCGGATGGGAAGTTGAACCAATATATGCAAACCAGGTGCGAGAAATGGGCCGGATGCGCGTCCATTTAAGCATAACCCATGCAGGTGAATGGACCGTCCATAAGACGGAGAGATGACAGGAAGACCCCATGGCCCAAGAGACCCCTTGCCCCAATGATGAGACCTTGACCGACTATATCGAAGGCCGGCTGACCGAGACGCAAAGGACCCTTGTGGAGACCCATCTGTCCTCCTGTTCTGCTTGTCGGGAGATCGCCATGGTCAGTGCCGAATTGGTGTTCGGCGACCCTATGGGCAACATCGCACCCGTGCCCGAGGCCGTGACCCGGCGAACTGTGGCGCGCGTGGCGGGTTCGCGCAAAAAGCGCCTCTCCTCCCAAATTTTTGAGCAGTCGCGGCAATGGGTGGCCAAGGGGTTTACGGCCATCGAAGCGTTCGCCCTGGGACCGCAGGGGGCACCGGCGACCCTGCGTGGCGACGCGGCCAAAACGGCCGGCGCCGTTGTTCGGCGCGAGAAGCAATTCGGCGACCTGCGCTTTGCCGTTGAGCTAGAAAAAACCGGAGATGAGGGCGCAACGATCCGGGTGGCATGGTCCGCTGGCCGGCCCCAGGGCAAAACCGTTCGCATGGCACTGATGGCCCGGCAGCGGGAACTGGCTTCGGCCCTGCTCGCTGACGCACCAGTGCTTTTTGAAGAGATTGCTTTCGGCACCTACACCCTCATCTTTGTTTTAGCCGGAGAGAAGATAGGGGAGTACTCCTTTGAAATCAAGGCAACGCCGGAGTAAACCGAAGTTATGATTCACACCATCCAAAATCCGCCGGATCCCAAAGTACTCCATCTGGAGCTTTCCCGGGAAGGCGACCGGCTCAAGATCAGCCTGACCGCGCAGTGGCCGGGCGAAGCGAGCACCGTGCGCCAGGTGGAAGAGATGGTGGTCCCCATGCAACGAGTGGATCAGCGTTGCCGCCGCATGGTGGAGATGCTCAACCAGGCCAACCGCCAGTGCCGGCTGACGGCCGAGGTGTTGGGCCAGCTCAAAGACACCGGCCAACTCTTCCGGGATGAACTCTTCTCGGCGCGCATCAAGGACCGGCTCAACGCCACCTCCGCCGATCACATGATCATCAGCCTCGACGACCATCTGGCGCACATTCCCTGGGAGCTGCTGCATGACGGCCGCGGCTTTCTGTGCGAAAAACTAGCCGTCGGCCGCATTGTGCGCACGCGCCAGGCGGTGATCGCCGCGGCCCCATCGGTTTTGCTGCCGCCATCGCGGGTGCTGATCCTGGCCGATCCAGCCGGCGATTTAAAAGCCGCTTACAGTGAAGGGGTCGACATCCGCGACTTTATGGAGCAATCCAGCCCCGGACTGCAAGTCACTTTTCGCAGCGGCGGCGTGACCTCCGACTTTATTCAAACCCGACTGCGCCATTTCGATTGGGTCCACTTCGCGGGCCACACCGACTATGACTGCGCGCAACCGGGTCTCAGCGGGTGGCGTCTGTCCAAGGAGCGCTTTACGGCGGAGCGCATCATCAAAATGGCCGGCACAGGCGCTATGCCGGCCCTGGTCTTTACCAATGCCTGCCAGTCCGCCCGCTCCGAAGCGCCCGACGCCAGCGGCCATCTGGAACAGCATGTCTTCGGCCTGGCCAATGCCTTTATCATGGCCGGGGTCCGGCACTACGTGGGCACCCTCTGGGAGATGGCCGATGACGCCAGCCGCCACTTTGCCTTCTCCTTCTATCATCATCTCATGACCGGCCTGACCATCGGCCAGGCCCTGCGGGACGCGCGCCAGGCCATGATCGCCCAACTCGGCCTGGAGAATATCGCCTGGGCCGGCTACCTGCTCTACGGTGACCCCACGGCCACCTATTTTCCAAAAGATACCCCCAAGGCAACCGATGTCGCCACGCCTTCATTGGCAAAACGACCCGCCGCCGAATCCCAGGAAGTCGGCGCTGGCCTGCGCGCCCCCGAGGAAGTGATCCACTTTACTTCAACTTTACGCCCCCGATCCGCCAAAAGAGTTCTGCGCAACGCCGCCATCGGATTGGTGCTGCTGGCGGCTGTCAGCGGGTCCTTGCTGGCCGGCAGCCGATTGACCCATTCAAACCGCTACGAACAGCAAGCGCTGGCGGCCTTTACGGCCGGCGATTATGCCACGGTGACGCGGATCTGCGAAGATCTTCGCCAACGCCGGCCCCAGCGCACCTTGAGCTATCTCCTGCAAGGCAATGTGAATTTCTTTCAAGGCAAGCTGGCCCAGGCCGAAGCATTTTTCAACAATGCCATGGACGGCACCAATGGTACGCCCATGGAAAAAGCCGAAGCACTCATCGGCTTGGGCCGCATTGCTTCCGTGGGCGGTCAGTCGCAACGAGCCTTGGAATACTACCAGCGCGCCGCCGACCTGGCACCCGCCAACGAGCGGCCCTATCTGGCCCAGGCCATGGTGTTGGAACGCCAAGGCGACTTTGACCAAGCCCTCCAGCTGCTGGAAAAAGCACGCACGTTATCCAAGGACCCGGACCCCATCGAGGCGTTGCAGGCGCAACTCCAAGCCAAGGCGACCCTGCGGGTGGACCAGGAGCGCCGGCAACGCATCGATGGCCTTATCGCGGAGCTGAACCAATTGGCCGCTTCAAAACCAGCGCCGTCCGAAGAAGATCCTTGGCGCTCGCGGCCCGTGACCCTGTGGATCATGGATATCGAGAACGCGGGATATGATTTGCAGGAGGGCAAGGCCATCCTGCTCACCGGCGCGCTGACCCAACGCATGCTGCAAGCACAGCGGATCATTTTGGTGGAACGGGCGTTGCTGGATGAGGTCTTAACCGAGCTAAAAATCGGCGCCTCTCGGCTTTCCGGGCAGGATTTGGTACTGGGCCTGGGCCGTCTGGTTTCGGCGCGCCTGATTCTCTTCGGCCGCCTGCTCCAGGACGGACCCCATAGCCAAGTCAGTTTGCGCTGCGTGGAGGTCGAAACCGGAACCGTGCGGGCGGTCATCAATGATACCTTCGAAGCCCAAACCACGACTTCGACGATGGCCGCGCGGCTGGCCGAAGCGCTGCAAACGGAAATCGAGAAAAGCTTCCCCCTGCGCGCCAGGCTCATCGAGCAAAAGGGCGCGCAACTGATCCTCGACATCGGACAGCGCCAGGGAATGGCCAAAGGCATCAAGCTGCGCCGGCCCGATACCCCGCTCGTCGTGGAAGTGATCGCAGTAGAAACAGATCGCTGCACGGCCCGAGCCCCCGGCGAAGAGTTACTGGCAGCGGGTACGCCCTTTGAAGCACTTCCCTAGCAGCGCTTTCAAAACCTCCCCCCGAACGCCAAAGCCAACCCCGTAAACAAATTAAAAACACCCGCCAGATGCAAGAAACGCGATTCCCTCACGTCTATTGAAACAAGACACCCCAGCCACCCCCATGCCTTCAAGATCAAGCCGGGGGAGCGGCGCGGGCGGTCCGCCTATCCAATGGATAAGCAGCTGAATCGAAGAGACGGATGATTTCCAGAAGCCGGAAAGGAGTTATGACTTATGAGGACTGTGCGCGCTGAAAATAAGAGATCTCGACACTGCAGGTCGATTTTAACGCTTCTGCTTTTTGGCCTGCTGCTTTGGGGTGCCGGTGGCTGCGGGGGCGGGGGAGGGGGCGGTGGCGGCGGTTTGAATCCGCAGGAGGAGTTGCGTACCGGCTATTTCATCGACGGGCCGGTCCAGGGGCTCGCCTACCGGACCGCCACCCAGAACGGAGAAACCGGGGCCGACGGGGCTTTCACCTATCAGCCCGGCGAAGCAGTCGATTTTTATGTCGGAGACATTCTCATCGGCCAGGCCGCCGGCGCCGACGCGCTGTCCCCCTTCGATCTTGCGGGGATAGCACCCCCCGTATCCGGCAGCGATATCAAAAGGAGCATCAACCGGCTTCGCTCGAGCAGACGGGCAACGCCTTTCGAAGTGGCCGCCAACATCGCGGTGTTCC